>JAJDAI010000781.1 GCA_029261955.1 Deltaproteobacteria bacterium
CCTTGCGGGGGTGAAAGCTGAAGCAGGCCATGCGGCCGATGGCGCCCGCGGGCACCGCCGTCCCGTCGATCTGGAGGCTCGCACCCAGCGCGCAGGCCGCGTCTTCGATGACCGTGCAGCCCACCTCGGCCGCGAGCGGCATCAGCTCCGCGAGGGGGGCGGGCAGACCGAACTGGTGGACGGCGAGGATCGCCGCGGGCGGGGCGTCGGACCGGAGCAGCGCCTCGATCTCCGCGGCGCGGTGGTTCCAGGTCGCCGGGTCCACGTCGACGACGACGGGCTCCAGGCCGGCGAGCAGCACCGAGTTGATGGTGGCCGGGAAGGTGAAGTCGGGCACCACGACCCGCGCTCCAGGGGGCAGGTGCAGCGCCGCCAGGGCGAGCGACAGCGCCGCCGTGCCCGAGGAGCAGGCCACCACGTGCTCGGTCCCCGTGCGCTGACCCAGCAGGCGCTCGAATTCCGCCACCTGCTGCCCCTGCACGAGCCAGCCGCTCGCCAGCACGGCGGCGACCGCGTCGGCCTCCTCCTGCTGGATCAGCGGCGCAGCGAGGCGGATCAACCCTGCTCCCGGTACCACTGCAGGGTGCGTCGCACGCCCTCCTCGAGGTTCACCTGGGGCTCGAAGTCGAGCACCTCGCGCGCCTTGGTGATGTCGGGCACGCGCAGCTCGACGTCGGGCTGGCTGCGCTCGCGGCTCTCGATGGCGTCGGTGCGCCCGGCGAGGCGCGCCACCAGGTGAGCGAGGTCGCGCACGGTGACGGCCGTGATGGGGTTGCCGATGTTGAAGGATTCACCGACGGCCGCCTTCATCACGAGCACGCGGCACAGCGCGTCGACGGCGTCGTCCACGTAGCACCAGGCGCGGATGGAGGTGCCCTCGTTGTAGACGTAGAGCGGCTGCCCCGAGATCGCCCGCTTCGCGAACTGCTGGATGGCGCCCTCGCCCACCTGCCGCGGCCCGTAGACGTTGAAGGGGCGCAGGCAGACGATGGGGAGCCCGTACTGCCGGTGGTAGGCGTGGGTGAGGTGCTCCGTCGCGAGCTTGCTCACGGCGTAGACCCAGCGTGGGGCGTGCTCGGGCGGCTGCACCTGGGCCGGGTCGGTCTCGCTGCTCTTCCAAGCCCGCGTGCCGTAGATCTCCGAGGTGCTGAAGTCGATGAAGCGGTTGATCGTGCCGAGCTTCGCCGACTCCTCGAGCACGCGGTGGGTGCCCAGGATGTTGATGGCCATCGTGTCGGCGGGGCGCTTGTCCACGCTGTCGATGCCCGCGACGGCGGCGCAGTGCACGACCTGGGTCACGCCCTGGAGCGCGCCCTTCACGTCCGCCTCGTCCAGGACCGAGCCCTTGAGGATCGTGATGTTCTTGTGCTGCTCCAGACCCGGGTGGAACTGGAGGGAGTTGCGCGAGAACGTGTCCAGGATGACGACCTCGTTGTCGTCGATCACCCGGGCGGTGAAGGTGCTGCCGATGAAGCCGGCGCCGCCGGTGACCAGGATGCGCTCGCCTTGCGGCTCGATGGGTTCGCGATTCACAGGAGCCTCCGAGCCGGCGTCGGGCCGGCGGCGCGCCATGGTAGGGCCTCGCGGCCCGGCTTGCTCAGCTGCCCTTCAGGGCATGGACGAGGTCCCGGTAGCGCTCCTCGTCGTGGGACGAGAGGAAGTGCAGGATCCGGATGCCGAATCCGTCGCCGCCGTCGACGGCCCCCGAGGCGCTGCTCCAGGTGACCTTGCCGGCGATGCGCAGCGGCTGCAGCGTCGGATCGGGATCGTTGATCTCGATCCGCACCAGGCGGTCCTTGCTCGGCGGGTCGTCGGTGCTGATGGCGAAGCCGGTCGCGCTGAGGTTGCGCAGCCCGCCGCGGGTCGGTGGACGTCCGGTGCCGGTGAAGACGGCGTTCAGGCCGGGGGACGCGGCGGCGCGGGGCCTCGGCACGGCGGAGCCGGGGGAGCTGAGGCGCCGGATGCTCTGGGCCCGGGCCGCGTTCCTCGCGCGCTCGCGCAGCGCCTTCAGCTCGGGAAAGGCGTCGGGGGGGAAGCTGCCGGAGCTCGACACCAGCGCCGGCTCCTCTTCGAGGTCGGAGAGGCTGTCGAGCAGGGCCAGGGCCACGCCCACGCGGGGGCCCGAGGTCTCGCCGGGGTGCACCCGCCGCATCACGACCGCGCGGGCCGTGACCGTCTCGTCGCTCCAGGGGTGCCGGAAGCGGAGCTGCACGGCGTCGCCGGCGGCCACGGGGGCGCGCGTCGCCACGTAGGCCCCCTCCTCGCCTATGTTGACCAGCGTGCCGTCGTAGATCTGCGAGCCCGCGCGAACGTGCCCTGAGATCAGGCATTGCTCACGCGCAAACCGCCTTCGGTCGTCTTCGCCCACCTTGCCCCTCGCTCCCCTCCCGAGACCCCCCAGGCGCACTATACGAAAGACCAACCGGTCCGCGGAAGGCGATCGCGAGGTTGGCGGTCGGTTCAGCCCGGCAGACCCCAGCGCTCGCGGTAGCGGGCCAGGGCCTCGACCTCCCCCGTGCCCTCCAGGTAGGCGATGACCTTGTCGTGCGGCATCGCCCCGGCGGACTGCCAGTTGCATCGGCCGCAGTAGGGCCCGCTCTGCTCGAAGCGGTCCTCGCACTGGTTCACGCGCCAGCCGTGGTTCTCGGAGCCGTTCCAGATGCCGTCGAAGGGCTGCTCGGTGATGTTGCCGAGCTTGTTGTCCAGGTGCTGGTCCAGGCAGCAGGTCGTGACGTCGCCGTTGACGTAGACCATCGGCGTGTTCCAGAGCCCCGCGCAGGGGCGTCGGTCGTCTCCGTGCGTGGCCATGGCTAGAAGCTCTCCTCGATCCAGCTGCCCTCGGCGTCGAGCGGCAGCAGATCCAGATCGTTCAGGACGAGGCGGTGCAGGCGATCGGCGGCGGGCTGGTCGGCCTGGTGCAGGCGGCGGAAGTAGAGGTTGTCCCGCACGTGCTGCGGCCAGTCGTAGACCACGTCGAAGGGCAGACCGAGGCGGTCGAACACGTGCGTCCAGTAGTCCAGGAAGCGCCGCGCCTCGTGCTGGTTCTCGGGCATCACGATGAAGGCGTTCGTCACCCGCGGCCACTGCAGGCCGCGCCGCTCGCGCGTCTCCAGCAGGTTCACGATGTTGCGGTAGACCCGCTCGCCGTAGTCGTACTTCTTGATGCCGTAGTAGACGGCCGGCGTGTAGGCATCGACGCTGAAGTGCACGAAGCGGAACGTGTCCTCCGCCATCGTGCCCAGGTTGGCGCAGTCCAGCACCGTGTCGACGCGGTCGGGCTCCAGCAGCGAGCCGTTCGTGTGCAGCTTGAAGTGCCGGAACAGCCGGTTGTCGGCGTTGTGCTCGAAGGCGTAGCGCAGGAAGCGGTCGAACTCGGGGTGCAGGCAGGGCTCGCCCAGCCAGTGGGGGCAGAGCGAGACCTCGTCGTCGTAGTCGGCGAGGGCGTCGATGGACGCCTTCCACACCGCCCAGGGCATGAAGGAGTTCGGCTGGAGGTTGTGCACCTTGGGGTTGTGCGCCTGGCCGCACATCCGACACTTGATGTTGCACAGGTCGGTGATCTCGAGGTTCAGGTTGATCGGCTGACCAAAGCCCGTCTTCGCCTTCGGCGTGTCCAGCTGGGCGCTCACCGCAGGGACTCCCGGATGTAGTCGTTGCGGCTGATGATGGAGACGGAGCAGTTGCGACACAGCTCCGTCATCGTCTTGTCCGTCATGTTGCTCCGCAGGTCCCCGAAGAAGGTCCCGTCCTCACCCAGCCAGACCGGCTTGATGCCCTTGCCCGCGTGGTCGCCGATCCCGGGAATGACGCAGCAGGGGGAGGTCTTCCCGTCCGGGTGCACCACCAGGTAGTACCAGGGGTTCAGGCAGGGGGCGTTCGCCGCGTCCCGGGGGCCCTCCTGGGAGAACTCCATGTGGCCGCGCTCCAGGGTGCGCGCCTCCAGGAAGTGGTGCAGCGTGGTCTGGATGCCCAGCTCGTCGGCCGCGCCGATGGCGGCGCGCACGCTGGGCATCATCTCGGCCTTCTCGTCCTCGTCGAGCTTCAGGGCGTGCTGCTCGGGGCGGTAGGCGATGATGTAGTCGAAGTTCACGCGGTAGCAGCCGACGGCCCCCGCGAAGCGAACCATCTCCTCGAAGAGCGTGTGGTTCTTGTTGGTGACGACGGCGTGCACCAGCATCCGCGGCGCGTCCAAGGGCCCGAGCCCGCGCTGCGCCTTCAGGCCGTGGATGCGGCACATCACCTTGGCGACGGTCTCGAAGACGCCCGCGCGGCCGCGCAGGTAGTCGTTGACCGCCGGCTCCGGCGCGTCGAGCGAGAAGTGGATCTCGTCCCAAGCCGTGTCCAGCAGCTGCTGGATCAGCGTCTCGTCGAAGAGGGTGCCGTTGGTCGCGATGTGGCCCTCGATGCCGGCGTCCTTGATGCGGCGCATCAGCTCGGGGGTGACGTCCTTGCGCACGAGGGGCTCGCCCCCACCGAGGATGAAAACCCGGCGGACACCCAGCTCCACGGCGTCGTCCAGGATCGTCCAGTACTGCTCGGCGGTGAGCTCACCTGACTGCTTGCCCTTGCGGTAGGTCGTGTCGCAGAACACGCAGTCGATGTTGCAGGTCATCGTCGGGTACAGCTCCATCGTGTAGGGACCTCGGGGTTCTCCCGAGTCCCAGTGACGGAGTCGTGCAGCGATCGCCTGGCCTTCGTTGAGGCCCTGCTCATCCGCAAGAATGGGGGGCAAAGGCACGGCCGGAAGGTAGCACGCAGGATCGGGGGTCGCCCCCGCCACTGAATACCGCCGCTTCTCGCCCCGTCGAAGGCTCAGCGGGCTGCCTTGCTATCCTCCCGCGCCAACGCCATGCGACACCTGATTCTCCCCCTTGTGATGGTCCTCCTCTTCGGCGCTTCGGCGGCCGACGGGCTCGAGGACGTGCC
>JAJDAI010000782.1 GCA_029261955.1 Deltaproteobacteria bacterium
CGGCATCGCCTACGCGCAGCTGCTCGAGGGCTTCAAGGTGCTCACGCGGGAGTACATCGAGGCCGCCTGCGAGGGCCGCAAGTCCGGCTGGACCAACATCGGGAACATCCTCAAGGCCATCCACAACGGCCACAACAAGGAGTACCCCTGCGGCGCTGGCCTCCAGATGGTCGCCGCGGCGCCCAACGGGCAGATGAGCCTCTGCCACCGCTTCGTCGGCGAGCCGGACTACGTGCTCGGCAGCCTTCAGGACGGCGGTCTGGACGAGGAGAAGCGCGCGCGCATCCTCGACGAGATCAACCTCAAGGAGCGGAGCGACTGCAGCACCTGCTGGGCGCGCTACGTCTGCTCCGGCGGCTGCCACCACATCAACTTCCTCTTCAACGGCGACCCCCAGAAGACCTACCTGACGCACTGCGACTGGCTGCGTGCCTGGTACAAGATGGGGCTCGAGACCTACGCTGAGATCCTGCGGCGCAACCCCGCGTTCATTCAGCAGTTCATCGATCCCGGCTGGGTCTGGGGAAACTGACAGGCGAGGCGTCCATCGGAACGAATCGCGCGAGCTGCAATCGCGCCCCTTCCGGTCCGACACAAATGAGGTACCCTTCTCGCGCACCATCAGCGGAGCTGTAATGAGCAGGATCAAGGCCATCAACGTCAAGGCGCAGAAGATCGCCGAGACGACCGTGCGGGACGTCCGCGGATACGCGTTCAGCGATTGCTGTTCGTCCTTCGCCCCGGGCTGGGAAGTCGGTCCGCAGGACAACGCGGATCCCTGTCCCTGGAAGCACGATCTGACCCTGTGCTGGGGTACGTGTTGGTGGATGGGCCAGGTGCCGGACGACCAGAGCTACAGCGACTGGCTCGACACCTGCGGCAACATCAACGAGGACTGGCGCAACCTCTGCACCATCCCGGACAACGGGTGATGTCGATGCGCAACCTCCTGCTCGCACTGCTCGCCCTGGGGCTCACCACCCCGGCCTTCGCCGCCGACAAGTCGAACGTGGCCTGGGTCTCCTCGAACCACATCCAGGTCGTCGATCTCGACGAGGCTCGGGTCGTCGGTCGGATTCCGCTCCAGGAGTTCATCCACGACATCGAGTTCAGCCCCGACGGCAACACGGCCTACGTCGCGTCGTCCAAGGGCCTGCGCCTGGCGGACGCCAACGCGCTGAACTTCACGCAGAAGGTCAGCTCGGCCACGACCCGCGGCCTCGCGGTCAGCGCCGACGGCAGCCGCCTCGTCGCCATCCACCGTGCCCCCTCCGAGGACGCGCTCGCTGCCCGCAAGGCCGGCCTGCCGCTGCCCCCGGCGACCCTGGCGGTCTACGCCACGGCCGGCATGACGGTCGAGTACAGCTTCGCCATCGACGCCAACAGCTTCGACCTGGCCCTGTCCCCGGACGGTGAGCGCATCTTCGTGCTCGTGCCCCAGCAGGGCGCGGTCTACGAGCACAGCGCCAACGGCAAGCTCGTCGACACCGTGCAGCTGGTCGACCAGGTCGCAGCCGGCCCGCACGCCAGCATGCTGAGCGAGCTCGCCATGAGCCCCGACGGCAGCAAGCTCGTCGTCCCGGTGACCAACGCTGACAGCAGCTACCTCGCCGAGATTTCGCTCAACGGCGCCGACGAGAAGGTGGTCCGCCAGGACCTCGGCCACGCGCGCCGCATCCAGGGCCTGCGCTGGGACGAGGACGGCTCCGGCATCTACGTCACCGCCATCAACCACATGATCAAGTTCGACGGCCGCGGCCTGCCCGTCTCGTGGAAGTCCTTCCCGGCCAACTACGTCGACGTCCAGGGCCTGCCCGGCACCGACCACGCCGTCGTGGCGACGCCGACCTTCAGCAAGGCGCGGAAGAGCGGCGGCCTGGCCGTGCTCGACGCGAACGGCGAGGTGCTGCGCTCGGTCGAGCTGCCGGACATGTCGCCCTTCGTGGTCGCCGTCCGTCCCTGAGGGCTGACTTCGCTCCGACCTTGATTACTCTCCTGCGCGCCCCCGGTTCCTGTGACCGGGGGCGCGCTGGGTTCTGGGCCCCATGATCACCGCGATCCACGTCCCCGACGCCGAACGGCTGAGCTCGATCCCGGTCCCGGACTGGGCCGAGGGGCTGCCTGCGCCCAGCCGCCTCTACTTCGGCGTCGAGTTCTGCCAGCACCTGCTGCCGAGCCGCGACGACGTGCAGGCGGCCGTGGAGCTGGCCAACGAGCGCGGCTGGGGCTTCACCCTGCTCACCTCCTACATGGTCGACGCCTTCGTGGACCGCACGGCGGAGCTGCTCGAGGTGGTCGAGGGCGCCATCGATCCCGAGGTCGTGGTCAACGACTGGGGCGTGCTGCGGATCCTGACCGGGCGAGCGGTCCGGCCGGTGCTCGGCCGGGGACTGCACCGCCAGCAGCGCGACCCGCGGGTGCCCGACGTCGGCCCGGAGCACCTGGGCGGCGACAGCGCCCCCGACACCTGGAAGCAGGGCTCGCTGGGCAGCCGCTACTTCCGGCGCTTCCTCGAGTCCGCGGGAGTCGAGCGGGTCGAGATGGACGCGCCGCTGCACGGCTCCGAGGACCTGCCGGACGCCGTGCCCGTCTCCCTGCACCTGCCCTACGGCATGGTCGCGTCGGGGCGCATCTGCATGGTCAGCTCCTGGGGCAAGTCGGCCAGCACCCGCTTCGTGGCGCCAGTCGCCTGCGACGCCCCCTGCAAGCGCTTCACCATCGAGCTGCGCGCGCCCTGGGCCCGGCGTGACGAGGGCGCGGAGCAGCTGCCGCTGGTGTCCGAGGGCTCCTTCATCCCCCTGAACCGGCTGCTGAACCGCCGCCGCAACGCCCTGCCCGAGCCCGAAGAGGACCCGGCGCCGCGCTTCCTTCAGAAGGGCAACACGCACTTCTACACCCTCGAGGGGGACCGGCTTCAGGCCGCCCTCAGCTGGGCCGGCGAGCAGCACGCGATCGATCGCGTGGTCATCGAGCCCT
>JAJDAI010000783.1 GCA_029261955.1 Deltaproteobacteria bacterium
CCGTGCCAGTGCACGGTCGTGGGCTCGTCGAGGTTGTTGGTGACGTGGATGCGGACGAGCTGACCGCGGCGCGCCTGGACCAGCGGGCCGGGGGTCATGCCGTTGAAGGTCCAGGCCTCGATCTGCTGGCCGGCGACGAGCTCGACCTGCGCTGCGCTCACGTCCAGGCGGTACTCGGCCACGTCGTCGAAGGGATCGACGTCGTCGACCGCGGTCAGACCCTCGACGGTGGGCATGAGGTCCGCGACGGGCGGCGGCTCTTCGTCTTCGGTGACCTCGGCACAGGCGGCGAGGAGCAGGGCGAGCAGCAGGAGTCGATTCAAGGCAGGTCCGGGCTGAATGAGCGGCGGATTCTGGGGGAGAGCCCGCTCAGACTCAACAGCTGATTGCTGAGCTTGACGCGATCGCCTGGCCCGGATGCTCACGATGGGGCTGGATCTCGCGGTCAGAACTGTTATCTGAACGGTCTGATGCGTTTCCTTGCCCTCCTGATCCTCCTCGCCGGCTGCGCCGAACCCGACCCCGACTTCGGACGGGACGACGACGACGACGACAGCACGCCCACCGACGGCTGCGACTTCCGCGGGACCCCGCAACTCGAGCTCAGCCTCGCGGACACCGCCGCCGACCTGGGCCTGCAGGACCTGCAGGGCGTCAACAACGGCATGGCGGCCGAGGACTTCGACGGCGACGGCGACATCGACGTGCTGAACGCGAACCCCGGTCCGCGCCACGAGATGTACCTCCAGCAGGACGACGGCACCTTCGAGCGCCACCCCACGGGCCCGTCGCTCAACAACGCCCCCGCCGCCTCCGCCGTGGACTACGACGGCGACGGCGACGTGGACGTCTACCTGCACTGCGGCACCTGGGAGAGCTCCTGCCCCAGCCGGCTCTACCGCAACGAGGGCAACGACGGAGACGGGCGCCCGATCTTCGCCGACGTGACCGACGAGGTCGGCCTCTTCGACCCCACGGTCAGCAACTTCGGCGGAGCCTGGGCCGACTACGACCTCGACGGCGACCTGGACCTCTTCCAGGGCTGCAAGGACCTGATGGCCGCGCCCGACGTGCCCAGCACCGACCAGCTCTGGCGCAACGACGACGGCGTGTTCGTCGAGGTCGCCGTGGCTTCGGGCCTCGGCAGCCAGGGCGACAGCCACCAGGCCGCCTGGCTCGACTACGACGGCGACGGCTACCCCGACCTGTACGTCCCGGTGCTCACGGGGCCCAACCTGCTCTACCGGAACCTCGGCGACGGCAGCTTCGAGGACGTGACCACCCCGGCGCTCGCCGAGCCCTACGTGGCCTTCGCCGCGGTGGTCGCCGACTTCAACCAGGACGGCGTCGACGACCTGCTCGTCAGCGGCCGCTCGACCTCCTTCAACACCGAGGAGCACGGGCTCTACATCAGCGACGGCGAGGGCGGCCTCGAGGACTGGAGCCTCAGCACCGGCCTCAACGACGAGGGCGACAGCGCCACCGGCATCGGCACCATGGGGCTTCAGGTGGGCGACCTCGACCTCGACGGCTTCCCCGAGGTCGCCTTCGGCACCGGCGACCCGAGCGCGGGCGAGCGCAACGCCCTCGGCTCCTTCGTGCCCGACGGCGACGGCCTGCTCTGGGTCGACCGCACGGAGCACATCGACTCCGTGGGCCAGGCCGGCGGCAACGGCAATCCCCCCTACCCCTTCCGCACTCACGGCATGGTGATGGCGGACATCGACGGCGACTTCGACGTGGACCTCTACATGGGCAACGGCGGAGGCCCCACGGCCGAGCCCAACCAGTTCTGGGAGAACCAGAGCGCCGTGCGCAACCACGCGCTCCGGGTGGAGCTCCAGGCCAGCAGCGACAACCGCCGCGGCATCGGCGCCCGGGTCCGGGTCTCCGATGGCCCCGAGGGCGCGTCCACCTGGGCCTCCTACCGCAGCGTGCAGGCGACCAGCGGCTTCAACTCATCCCGCCCGGCCACGATGACCATCGGACTGGGTCAGTGCGCGGGGCCCTACCACGTGACCGTGTCCTGGCCGGGCGGCGACGTGCAGGAGCTGGACTCCGTGGACGAGGACGGCACGACGCTCGTCATCCACCAGGACTGAGGCCTCCAGCCAGCTCCTGGCAGGCGTCGCACAGCCCGTGCAGCTCGATCTCGACCTGCGCCGCGGCGACGGAGCGGGGCAGCTCGGCTGACACCTCGAACTGCACGGCGCCGGGCGGCAGGCAGGACGTGGTCCCGCAGCCGGTGCAGTGGAAGTGGGCGTGGTCCTCGGCGCGCTTGAGCTCGTAGCGCCAGATGTGGTCCCCGTGGTCCCGCCGCAGCAGCAGGCCGGCCTCCGCCAGGGAGGTGAGGTTCCGCCAGGTGGTGGCGCGATCGGCGGTCGATGGAAGCTGCTCGTGGACCTCGGCGTGCGAGAGCGGCGCGCGGGCAGACTCGAGGACCGCCAGGACCGCCAGCCTCGGCGCCGTGGCCCGAAGGCGCGCCTCACGGAGCAGCGCGCGGGCGGCGGCGCTCATGCGTGATCGTGGCCGTGGCCGTGGCCGTGGTCGTGGTCGTGACCGTGGTCGTGGCCGTGGTCGTGGCCGTCTTCACCGCCCCCGATCTCGCCGACCCAGGCCCGCGGCCCCTCCAGCCAGGCGCTCCAGAGGACCAGCCCCATCCAGAGCGTGGGCGCCAGCCAGGCCGCCGGCCCGAGCGCCTCCAGCTTCGAGGCCAGCTCGGCCGAGGCCTCGTTCAGCACGAAGGCATCCACCAGGGCCCAGAGCACGCCCGTGGCCAGCAGCCGCGGCCCGAAGCCGGACATGACGGAGGGGATCTGCGTCCACCCACCCGCCCGCGTCGCCTGGATCCCCACCATGACCAGCGCCCAGGGCGCGCCGAGCAGCAGCACCCGGCCCAGGCCCTCGACGAGCGCCTCCGCGGAGTCGTGCCCGTGCGGTCCGCCCAGCTCCATGACCACCAGGGGCAGCGCGAAGCCGAGCACCGCGGCGCCGAAGTCCAGCCAGCGCGTCCCGACCGTGTCGGGGGCGTCCTCGCGGTGGTGGTGCCAGACGACGTGCACCATCAAGCCGCCGAGCAGCGCGGGAAGCCAGCCCTCGGCCCCGGGCATCGCCGCCGCCCCGGAGTGCCCGGCCAGGGCCCCGGCCGCCGTCACCGCCGCGAGCCCGGCCGCCCAGCCGATGGCCTGGTTCCGCCCCCGGTGGCGGGCGACTTCGAGCAGCAGCACGGCCATCAGCGGCACGGAGTGCGCGGCGATCGCGACGCTCACGCCCAGGGCGCCGGTGCCGAGGGCCCAGGCAGCGCCGACCTCCATGCCGTCCACCGCCTGGTGCGCCGCCAGGCCGATCGCAACGACCCGCTCGCCGCTCAGGGAGTGCTCGCCCGAGCTGCCCCGGGACGAGAGCTTCTCCACCACCGCCGGCAGGCCCAGACCCAAGGCGAAGAGCAGGAGCGCGAAGAGGCCCGTCTGCGCGGCCGCAGTCGGCAGCAGCTCCAGCACGACGACGGCCAGGGCCGCGAATGCCGCGAACGTGCGCACGGGCCCGCGTGAGCGAGCGCCCAGCGAAGACGAGAAGGCCAGCAGCGCCCCGAACAGGACGGGGAGCGCGGCAGCGAGCAGTGCCTGGATCATCGGGTCGGGCGGCATCCCAGAGGGGTCAGGAGGGCGGGTCTACCACAGGGGCGGCCCCGACTCCCCCACAAGCGCGGCCCCGACTCCCCCACGAGCGCGACCGCGACTCCCCCACAAGCGCTCAGCCTCCTCCACCCACCTGGAAGCCCTGGACCAGCTCGATGGGCTCGACCGCCGTCGACGCGGAGAAGTCGTCGGCCTCCACCTGGGCCGACAGGGCGACGGTGTGGGAGTACAGCTCCTCCCAGCTGATGTGCGCGAAGCCGCCGTCGCGGTCCCGCAGGCAGTCCTGGAAGTCCAGGCACTCGGGCGAGTCGTCGTCCGGCCCGGTGCAGGGATCGTCGCCGCAGGGCGGTCCCAGGTAGAAGAGCCGATTCACGAAGAGCAGGACGCGTCCGCCGGAGTCGCGGCACTGTGGGATCAGGTCGTCGCGCTGCGATTCGGTCCAGTCACCGGTCAGCACGTCGACCTCGCGCACAAGCGCGTCTTCCCGCACCTGGTCCGCGCCCTCGCCCCAGATCCGGAGCGTCACGTCGCTGTGAAAGCCGCCGTCCAGGCCGGCGTGAACCATGAGCGAGTCGTCCTCGCGCAGGGGTCGATAGAGCCCCCCTTCCAGAATTCCGAGCTCGATGCGCGGCTCCCCGGTCAACTGGGTGTCGCAGGGGCCGGGCTCGGGCTGGGGGCAACCGAGGACGAGCAAAGGCAGCAGGGAAACGAGCCATCTCATGTTCGGCAGCTTGCCCGAAAACGCCGCACAGACCCCGGATTCGGCCCGGATCGGTCCAACTGGCACACCCGGGCCGCACGATGCCCCGAAAGGCCGGGGGCGGGCCCAGAAACTCCCTGGTATCTTCCGCGCCGCGAGGGGCTCTCGCTGAAAGAGGAGTTTGTTATGCATGTTCGACTTCTGGCCTTGTTGGCCGCTTTTTTCCTTCCCGTGATCACCGGCTGTCCCAGCGTCCTCGACGACGACGACAGCGCCGACGACGACGACAGCGCCGACGACGACGACTCGGCCGAC
>JAJDAI010000784.1 GCA_029261955.1 Deltaproteobacteria bacterium
CCCGTCGTGCTGCGGGGGCACCGAAGCAGGCGCCGCTGCGGTCGGCCCCGCCCTACGGCGAGGTCGCGCTCGTCGAAGGCCGGGTCATGTTCTACGCGTACGACAGCGCTGAGTCGCAGGCTGCGCGGGAGCCGTCGCGGACCTGGGAGATCGCCAAGCCCCACAGCGTCGGGAGCCGAATCTTGCTGGCGCTCCTGGTCGCCGCATCAGAGCCGGGCGCGGCCATCGAGGCCCGGGGCCCCCTCCGGACCGTGAACGAGCTGACGAGGCTGCACCCGATCGTCGAGATGAAGGCGGACCCGCAGACGTTCTACAAGTGGGTCAAGCGAACCCGCGAGCGGCTGGACAAGGTCGCGGTCGGGCTCGGTCGCCTGGTGGTGGATGGCGACGACCCCGTTGGGGGCCGCGCGTCGAGGTCGCACGGCTACCGGCTGGGCGATCGCTACCCCGTGCGGGGCTTCCAGTTGGGGGCCGAGGCCGAGAACTGGAAGGCGCACGGCAAAAACGGCTGAAATCACAGGGGAATCGGCCCAGCCAGAAACTCGCGACTGTCCGCACTTGGCGGTCGAACTGGCATGGGGGATCGGGCCGCAGCCCGACACTCTTACCGGGTGCAGGCCCCACCCGATGACGCGCTCCTGGAACGCACCCTGGAGGTGTTCCAGCCCCACTCCGCCCAGCGGCTGACGCGGGCGGATGCGAGAGAGATCGTCGAGGACGTGAGCAGCTTCCTGTCGCTCCTCGCGGAGTGGGATCGGGAAGCCCGCGCGGGGGCGAGCGAGCCCCCGGTCCGCAGCGAGGCCGGGTGATGGCCTCTTCGTTCGACCCCGACGCCTCCCTGTTCCCCCTCGTGACGTTCCGCGATGTGCGTGACGCGATCCCGCAGCCGCGGACGGTGACGTACCGGCAGCTCGCCGAGCTGGTGGCGCCGGAGCAGCCGGCGGTGCGGCAGGACGTGGTCACGCAGGCCCGGAAGAAGATCGACCTGATCGACCGGTTCGAGCGGCTCCTGCGTACGAAGGGCCACCCGGACGACTGGACCGTGGGCAACCCGACGTGGCGCTCGCTGGAGCGCGCCCACTGGACGGGCGTTGATGACGCCGAGCGCGCGGCTGCACTGGCCACGAAGGCGGAGGATTTGCGGGCCAATGCGCTGAAGCGCGCGAAGGGCTCCCTGCCTTGCTGGAGCCCGACGGTCTACCGGCCGGGGGCCACGCGCGGGTCCTCCGGCGTGCAGTTCGTGACCTGTCTGGTCCTCGACTACGACGACGGCACGCCGCCGGATGCGGCACTCGCGCCGTGGCTCGGCTGGCCCCTGGTGGCCGCGACGACCTGGTCGCACCGGGCGGAGGCGCCGAGGTTCCGGGTGGTGCTGGCGCTGGAGGAGCCGGTCCCGGTCAGCGCCTGGGCGGGGGCCTGGCACTGGGCCGCAGAGCGGTCCGCGGGTGAGATCGACCCGGCCTGCAAGGACCCAGCGCGGATGTACCTGCTGCCCGCGGTGTCGTCCCCCGCGCACCCCTACTTCCGGATCGACCACGACCCCGGCGGACGGCTCCTGCGGATCGACTGGGAGTCGCTGCCCAGCCGTCCGGCGGCACCGCGGCTCCGTGGACCGAGGGAGACGACGCTGGCCCGCCGCGTTCGGCCCGGTCGACGGATCCGCGCCCGCCCCGGTCTCGGGCGTCGGCGTGCTCGGCAGATGCTCAACAACGACCGCACCGCCCGCGAGCGCGCGGCGACGTATCTCCGCGCGAAGGTCGTCAACGGGCGGGCCGAGGAGATCGCCTGCCCCGGCTGCGGCCGCGAGTCCACCTGGTTCTATCTGGAGCCCGGCCGGCTGACGACGGCGTCGTGCGACCACAAGAACTCCTGCGGCTGGTTCGGCTTCCTCGACCAGCTGCTCGATGCCCACGGAGGTGGCGATGTCGGCTGACTGGGAGACTGAGGTGTGCGGCGTCGAGGCCGCGGAGCCGGACCTCGCGGTCCTGGAGCGCCTGGCGCGCAAGGGCGACAAGAAGGACAAGGACACCGGCGAGGTGCTCCTCGGCAAGCCGCTCGCGACGCTGTTGAACATCAGCATCCTCCTCCGGGAGGACGAGCGCTTCGTCGGGCGCGCCTCCTTCGACGAGTTCAAGCAGCAGGTCCACCTCGACGATGTCCCGCTCACCGACGAGGCCGAGACCGGGCTGACCCTGCAGATCGCGGAGATCTATGGCCTGAACGCGAAGACGACGATGGTGCGCGAGGCGCTGGTCCACGTCGCTCGGGAGACGAGCTTCCACCGCGTCCGCGAGTACCTCGAGGGCCTCACCTGGGACGGGACCCGGCGCGCGGAGGGGTGGCTCACCACCTACCTCGGCGCCGACGACACCCCGCTCCACCGGGAGTACGGGCTGCGGTTCCTGATCGGCGCTGTGGCCCGCGTGATGCGGCCTGGCTGCAAGCTCGATACGACGCTGACGCTCGCGGGGCCTCAGGGTGCGGGCAAGAGCACCACGTTCGCGATCCTGGCGGTCCAGCCGGAGTGGTTCTGCGACAGCGCGCTGCACTTCGGCAACAAGGACGCCTACGAGAACCTGCGCGGGGTCTGGCTCTACGAGCTCGCCGAGCTGGACAGCCTGCGGCGCTCGCGGTCCAGCGCGATCAAGGCGTTCCTGTCGGCACGGATCGACCACTACCGGCCGTCCTACGGCCGGAACAAGATCGAGGTCGCCCGGCAGAACGTCTTCGTCGGCAGCACCAACGAAGAGGAGTTCCTCAAGGACACGACGGGCTCGCGCCGGTTCTGGCCCGTCGCCATCCAGCGGTGCGACCGTGATGCGCTGCTCCGCGACCGCGACCAGCTGTGGGCCGAAGCCGTCATGCAGCTTCGGGCCGGGGAGCCCTGGTGGCTCTCCGACGCGGGGGAGCGGGCACGGGTCGAGGCGTCCGAGCGGTTCCGCGAGGTTGATGCCTGGGAGCAGCCGATCACCGAGTGGCTGAAGCGGCAGACGGGCCCGTTCAGCGTGGCGGACCTGCTCGACGGTGCGATCAAGAAGGAGACGGCGCACCAGGTGCGGGGCGACACGATGCGCGCTGCCGGGATCCTGGCGCAGCTCGGCTACTCCAAGAAGCAGCGCCGGATCAGCGGTCGGCGGTCGATGTACTGGTGGCGCTGGAGCTCCGGGGACGAGGAGGCCACGTCGTGAGCCCGTCTCCGCGTCCACGCCGTCAGCACCGGGTCCACACATTCGAAGTCGGGGTGAGGACGCCGCCGAACGCCGACAGCGGCGGGGTGGGGTGGGGGTGTCCTCACCGTCAACACCTCGATCGAGATCTCACGATCGGTGGGCCTTCCAGGACACAGACACGATCGCGGATCAGAAGTTCTTCGCCCGGTGAGGACGGTGTTGACACCCGATCCGGCGACGGCGCCGCAGCCG
>JAJDAI010000785.1 GCA_029261955.1 Deltaproteobacteria bacterium
GTGACGAGGCGAGCTTGCCGCGCAAGCGCAGGCAGGCCTCGGTGTGCAGCTGGGAGACGCGGCTCTCGGTGACCCCGAGCACGGCGCCGATCTCCTTCAGGTTCATCTCTCGGTAGTAGTACATGATCAGCACGTTGCGGAGCCGCTCCGGCAGCGCGGTCTGGATGGCGTCCGCCAGCACCGACATGGCCTCCTTCTTGTCGAAGCTCTCGTCGGGCAGATCGGCGCGCGCGTCCTCGATCACGTCCGCGAGGGTGCCGCTGCCCTCCTCGTCGCCATTGCCTCGCGGCCCATCCAGGCTCACGAGGTTCACCGAGCGGACCTCGTGCAGCAGGTCGTAGTACTCGGGCAAGGACATGCCCATCGCCTCGGCGATCTCGTCGGACTCCGGCGGACGCCCGAGCTTCAGCTCGATCTCGCGTGTCGTGCGCTGGAGCCGGTTGGACTTCTCCCGCACCGTGCGCGAGACCGGGTCGAGGCCCCGCAGCTGATCGAGGATGGCCCCGCGGATGCGGAACTCGACGTAGGTGCCGAAGGTCGTGTTCTTGCTGCTGTCGAACTTGTCGAGCGCGTCCAGCAAGCCGAGGGCTCCCGAGTTGATCAGATCGTCCAACTCGATGGGGGCGTGCGAAGGCAGCCGGTGGTGGATGCGGCGGGCGATGTAGGTGACCTTGCGCGCGTACTTCGCGATGGTCTCCTGCCGCGACATGCCGTCGATGAGCTTCTCGCCCGGCTGCGGCTTGCTGTGCAGGCGGGCCGTCTCCCGGGCGCGGTCAAACTGGGCGATCCGTGTAGCGAGGTTGCTCATCGTCCGTCTCCCGACGCGAGGGCTTCGACGGACGCGCCGTCAGAGGAGGGCCGCGACGACGCGGCGAAATAGCGAAGCTGTCCGCCCGGTCGCGCACGCTCCCCTTCGAAGAGGCGGCGCGCGATGCCCCGCACGGCGTGCGAGTAGGCCGACGAGGGGTAGGCGTAGGCAGCGGGCTGCCGAGCCTTGACCGCGCGCCCGACACGCGGGTCTGTGGGCAGCACCCCCAGCAGGCCCAGCTCCACCGGCAGGAAGCGGTCGACGACCGACGCGAGCCGGCGGTAGACCCCCTTGCCCTCCCGCAGGTTGAGCGCCTGGTTGACCACCAGCTCGAAGCGCCCGATGCGGTGCGCCTGGTGCAGCACCTTGATGGCCGCGTAGGCGTCCTGGATCGCGGTGGGCTCGGTGGTGGTCACGACCAGCACGCGGTCCGCCGCGGCGGCGAAGAGCATCGGATTGCGGCTCACGCCCGCCCCGGTGTCCACGAGCACGGTGGTGTAGGACCACCCGACGCGGTCCACAGCGTCCACGATGCCCAGCTGCTCGCCCGAGCTCAGCTCGCTGCCGTTCCGGTCGGGCGATGGCGAAGGCAGCAGGTCGATCTCGAGGTCGCCGAAGCGCGCCGTGGCCACCGCCTCCTCCGGACGCCGCTTGCCACGCAGCACGTCCCGGAGGTCCACGGGGGGACGCACATCCATGAGGACCTCGAGGTCCCCACAGCCCACGTCGGCGTCCACGACCAGGGGCCTCTTGCCCTCCTGGCTCAGGATCACGGCCAAGCTCGCGATGAGTTGGCTCTTCCCCACTCCGCCCTTGCCCGACGTGACCGCGATGGTCAGGGGGGCGGGGGCGGCATCCGCCAGGGGGTAGGCGAGTGATGCAGTCATTGCGGCTCCGTCTTGATCCGCTGTCGTCAACGCCCTGTCCAGGCGTTGCATCGCTCCGTCATCATCCCGACACCGGGAGGGTCAGGGGGCCGTGGCCCCCGCTGTCTTCAAGTCCCCGATGAGCTCCTGCCAGTTCGCTGTACGGGACGTCGTTCCGTCCCCCAGCGGGTCCCCATGCAGGAAGCTCGGTGGGAGCTCCGTCCTCAAAGAGGTAGCAAGCACCGTGCCGGGATCGACCGCGAGGTCGACGCCAGTCCAGGCGAGGGCCTCCGCCCCCAGATTCTCCAGGTGGCCGGCGGTCTTCGAGGCCTGCCGGGCGCTCCAGGCGGCATCGAGCACACCGTGAAGCTGGAGGTCCGGCCAGCCGGCGCGGGCCGCGGTCACGAAGCGCGCGAGCGCCTTTCGCTCGCCCGCTTCGAACACGTCGATGCCGGGGAAGTCGATGAGCACCGCGCTCACGTCGCTGTAGTCGCTGGCGATCTCCCGGAGCTCCGCGGGCCGGTGGGCGCAGCGCAGGTCCACGCCCAGGGGGGCGTCGAAGTCAGGGCGGTGCGCCAGCGGACGGCCCGGGAAACCGACCTCGACCCAGACCACCCGACCGGGCTCGCGCAAGGCGGCGAGCGCCGACAGGCCCCGGACGAGCGTGCTCCGGCCGACACGACGCGATCCCAGGAAGCCCAGGACCCGCGGCGCTCCCGGCGCGGAGGCCGACAGGCGGGGCGGAGCGTGGTGGCGCTCCACGTGGCCCAGGACCCGCTCCCAGGCCCCCTCGTCCGCACCGGCGATGGGCCGAAGCCGGGCCGTGAGCGTCGCAGGGAAGTCCATCGCGCCCAGCTGGGCGGCGAACTCGGAGCGACCGGGCAGCCGCTCCACCCCCGCGAGCGGGCGCTCCAGGTGAGGCGTGAGCCGTGATCGGCCGAGTCCCTTCTTTCGCGCGGCGGAGGCGTCCACCTCGACGCCCGCGTCCATGCGCCGCACGTCCACGATGACGGCGGCCTCGCCGAGGGTCCGGCGGATGCGGTCGAAGGCCACATCCGTGCTGGGAGCCGAAAAAGTGCGGATCATGCTCGTCTCCTACAGGCCGATGGTGCCGAGGCGCTTCAGGCGCGTTCGGCCGCCGAGCTCGCCGGGGCTCAGGACTGCGATCTGGGGCAGGGTGCGCTCGGTCAGGCGGCGGACGGCGGATCGGATGCCCGGCCCGGCCAGCAGCACCGGCATGACCCGGCCCGCGGCGTGGCGCTCCACCTCGCTGCCGAGGCGGCGCAGCAGCTCCTGCGCCTTCATGGGATCCAGGGCGAGGTGCCCTCCCCCCTTGCCGTCCCGCGTGATGCCGGAGCGGATGATGTCCTCGGTCTGCCGGCTCAGCGCGATGTAGTGGACCGTGCCGGAGGGGTCCTGGTGCTGGGCCGCGATCTGGCGCCCGAGGGCCTGGCGCGCCCGCTCCGTCAGAAAGTCGGGGTCCTGGCTCAGGTTCGCGGAGTCGGCGAGCACCTCGAGGACCGTGAGCAGGTCCCTCACGCTCACGCCCTCGCGCAGCAGGTTCTTCATCACCGTGAGCACGGCGCCGAGCGGCAGCAGGGTGGGCACGAGGTCGTCCACCACCCGGGGGTGGGTCTTGGCGACGCGGTCCAACAGGTGCTGCATCTCCTGGCGGCCCAGGAACTCCGGGGCGTGGCCCTTGATGATCTCGCTGAGGTGCGTCGACAGCACGGTCGCCGGGTCCACGACCGTGTAGCCGGCCCGCTCCGCGCGGCTCTTGTCGGTGGGGTTGATCCACACCCCGGGCAGGCCGAAGGCCGGCTCCACCCCGGGGGTGCCCGGCACCTTGTCGTGCGGCCCGCCGGGGTCGATGGCCAGGAGGCTGCCGGGGAGCAGCTCGCCGCGCGCGACCTCGGTGCCGCGCAGCAGCAGGGCGTACTCGGTCGCCTTGAGACGCAGGTTGTCGCGCACCTGGATGGGCGGCACGACGATGCCGAGGGCGCGCGCGAACTGGCGCCGCAGCCTCGAGATCCGGCTCATGAGCTCGCCGCCCTTGCGCTCGTCCACCAGGGGGATGAGATCGAAGCCGACCTCCATCTCCAGGGTCTCCATGGGCTGGAGCGGGTCGTCGGCCTCCGCCGCCGCCTCGGGCGTGCCTTCAGCTGGGGGCGCCGCTGCGGCCTTCTCCTGCTCGGCCGTGCGCGCCACCCAGGCGGCCGCGCCGACGCCGAGGGCGATGATGAAGAAGGGCAGCGTCAGCCCCTCCACCAGGGTGAAGGGCAGCAGGATGGCGGCCGCGAGCCAGAGCACCTTGCTGGAGCCGAAGAGCTGGCTGCCCAGGTCGTCCTGGAGCGACGCGCCGTCGCCGCTCACGCGGGTCACCAACATGCCGGCCGCGACGCTGATGATGAGGGCGGGGATCTGGGAGACGAGGCCGTCGCCGATGGTCAAGACGGAGTAGGTGCGCGCCGCCTCACCAGCGCTCATGCCGAACTGCGCGATGCCGATGACCAGGCCGCCGACCAGGTTGATGGCGGTCACGAGGATGCCGGCGATCGCGTCGCCCCGGATGAACTTGCTGGCGCCGTCCATGGCCCCGTGGAAGTCCGCTTCGAGCGCCACGGCCTTGCGACGGGCGCGCGCCTCGTTGTCGTCGACCAGCCCCGCGTTCAGATCGGCGTCGATGGCCATCTGCTTGCCGGGCATGGCGTCGAGGGTGAAGCGAGCCGCCACCTCGGCGATGCGCCCCGCGCCCTTCGTCACGACCATGAAGTTGATGACGATGAGGATCGCGAAGATCACGAGCCCGACGACGAAGTTCCCGCCGGTCACGAAGTTGCCGAAGGTGTCGATGATCGAGCCGGCGGCCGAGGTGCCCTCGTTCCCGTTGCTCAGCACGAGGCGCGTCGAGCTGATGTTCAGCGCGAGCCGGAACACCGTCGCGATGAGCAGCAGCGTCGGGAAGACGCTGAAGTCCACCGGGTCCTTCACGTAGAAGCTGACGAGGAAGATGACCAGGGACAGGGCGATGGAGCAGGCGAGCAGGAAGTCGAGGATCGCCGGGTTCAACGGGACGATCAGCAGC
>JAJDAI010000786.1 GCA_029261955.1 Deltaproteobacteria bacterium
CGGGGCTCAGCGTGGGGGTCCGGCTGGGAGGCTGAGGGCGCCGGGCAGAGGCCGGGCGCCGAACGCCGTCGGCCGCCGGGGCGCGGTGCCCGGCGGCCGACCGATTCAGCTTCGTCTCAGTTGACCGCTTGCGTGTAGGCCGCGGCGTCCTTGGGGTTCGAGGCGACCGCGACGAGCAGGCTCTCGAAGTCCTCGATGGACAGGCCCGCCTGCGCCAGCACGTCCTCGGCGTGGTCCGGATCGGCCTGGATGGCCTTCGCCAGCTTGATCGCCTGGTCGACCGGTCGCACGTCGGGGGTTTCGGTCGTTTCGACCACGGGGTCCGGGGTCGGCGTCGCGGCTTCCTCCGAGGAGGAGCAGCCGGCCACGAGCAGCAGGAGGCCGCTCAGGAACAACATCGCTGCGCTGCGCTTCATCACTTGCCTCCCTTCGAGGAGCTCTTGCCGTCGCCCTTGCCGCTGCCATCTCCCTTGCCGCCGCCCTTGCCGCCGCCGGTCTTGTCGCCCTTCTTGTGGACGGCGTCATCGCCCTGGTCCTTCGACGCGGCGATGGGCTTCTTGCGGCGCTTCGTGTCGGTCTTCGTGTCGCCGCGGGTCGGTCCCTCGCGGGTCTCGTGGCCGGTCCTTGTCGCGGCGTCCTTGTTGGCCTTGGCGTCCTCCTGGGCCTGATCGACCTTCTCGGGCCGGCCGCTGATCGAGTTGCCTCGGCCCGGCGTCATGGTCCCCTTGTCCCCGAACTTGCCCTTGCCCGCGCGGCCCTGACCTTCGTCGGAGCCCTCGTGCGCGCCGGCCGCGCTGTCCTGCTCGGCGCGATCCTTCGCCTTGCGCTCGCGCTTCTCGGCGATGCGGCGCTCCTTCTCGGGCCGGATGACCTCGGTCAGCTCCTTGCCGCGCTTGCCGGACTTGACCTGCTCGCGGACGAACTTGCCGAAGTTGTCGGTGGTTCCGCCCTCCTGGGCGACCTTCGCGCAGTGATCCAGGGCCTCGTTCGCGGCGGCGGCGTCGCCTTCGCCGGCCTTGACCAGCCCCACGACCTCCTTGACCTCCTTGTCGGGCATGCCGCTCTTGCGGGCCTCGTGGGCCTTCTTGGGCAGCGAGATCATGTCGAGGATGCGGGCCTTCTTCGGGGCCTTCTCCTTGCCGGCTTCGGCCTCGGGCTTGTCCTCGGCGGCTTCGGCCTTGGCCTTCTCGGGCTGCTCCGCCGCCGCGGGTGCGGCCCAGATCAGGCTGACCGCGATGCACGCGATCCAGGTTCGATTCGATTTCCACACGGTGCTCATCAGGTGTCCTCCCAGGACGGATTCGGGCGAAGGATTAGCAGGTTTCGTGCCAGCGGCCCGGCGGGCCCGAAGGCGCCGCGACGAGCGCCATCATGCGGCATGCAGCCGGGTTGAGGCGAGGCAAGGTGGGTCAGGAGCGCCGCAGGCGACGGGACAGGAGTGGGACACCCAGCAAGGGCCAGAACCCTCCGAAGCGAACGCCCGCGCCGCGGCACTCGCTCGCGCAGCCGGGGCCGGGGTCGGGGGCGGGGGCGTCGTCGTCTGCTGCGTCGTCGTCGTCTGCTGCTGTGTCGTCGTCGTCGTCGTCCACGGTGACGTCGTCGTCGTCTTCGGTGATGTCGTCGTCGTCCGATGTGGCGTCGTCGTCGTCCGCGGTGGTGTCGTCGTCGTCCGCGGTGACGTCGTCGTCGTCCGCGGTGATGTCGTCGTCGTCGCCTGAGTCGTCGTCGTCCGTTGGGGCCGAGTCGTCGTCATCGGCCGAGTCGTCGTCGTCCGCCGAGTCGTCATCGTCCCCGCAATCCGCCGCCGGCCAGCAGGGCGGCTCGAAGCGGAGCACGTAGTTGTCCGCCAGCACCGCCTGGTTGCAGCCGACCTCCAGGGCCCCACCCGCGCCGTCGTCCAGCCCGATCGTGCCCTCGCTCCCGGCCGACGGGGCGCCGCCCACGTCCACGTCGGCGTAGTGGATCTCGATGACCCCGTCTTCGAAGAGCTTCACCTGGAAGGCTGCGGTCTCCTCGGTGATCGCGTGCTGCGCGCCCTGCCAGGAGATGACCAGTGTGCTCGGGAAGCCCCCCAGCGTTCGGGTCGCGACGCCGCCGACCGCCGAGTCCCACCGGTCCCACCAGGGCAGGATCGCCGCCACGCCGAGCGAGGGCAGGCAGCTCGTCGTTCCCCCGGGGTAGGCCCCGCTGAAGTGCAGCAGCCCGTCGTCGCCGGCCCAGACCTCGCTGCAATCCACCCCGTAGAAGGGGAAGTCGAAGGGGATGTTGATCAGCGCCGAGCCTGCCGTCGGCACGTTGGCCGGGTTGGGCGTGGCTTCCCAGACGTAGACGGGGCCCCCGGGTTCGTTCGAGTCGATCCAGGTGTAGCCGTAGGCGTCGGGCCCGCCGGTCGCGGCCTGCGCCGATCCCGCGAACAGCAGGACGATCAGAGCCCCAGCTCGACCCCAGCCGTGATGGCGCCGAAGGGATGCAGCTGCGTGCCGGTCCCGTCCAGATCCAGAGGCGCGCCCTGAAGCGTCGCCGCCACGATGAACGAGGTCCGTCGGGTCATCAGGACCCCCACGTGCAGGGCCGGGCCCATGCTGCCGATCAGCCACCCTGCCTCCTCGGGTTCGAGTTCGTGCGCGACCCCGGGACGCTTCGCCACGGGCAGCAAGGTGCCGCGGGCCTGCCAGGCCACGCGGAAGCGGAAGCGACGAACGTCCAGTCCCCAGCCACCTTCGACCTCCAACCACATCGCCGGCCGCGCCAGCTGCGTGAAGCTCCCCCGCTGGGGTGCGACGGCGGCGCCGAACCCGCCCGCGATGAAGAGGCCCTTGCCGGGGCCCCGGGCCTTGCGCAGCCCCGTCCAGCCTTCCAGACCGAGCCAACCATCCCCCCACACAGTGCCCCAGCGGCTCGCCGGACCGCCACCGCCGCCGACGCGCAAGGACAGCAATGCCCGGTCCTCGCGGGTGCGGATCGACAGGTCCGAGACACGCACGGACTCGCCGCCTTCGAACTGCGCGTAGCCGTCCAGCAGCAGCTTGCCCTCCGCGTCGCGGACCTCGACGTGGTGCTCGCCCGGCGCCACGGAGAGGGCGGCCGGGAAGACACCCTTGCTCCGCCCGTCGATGACCAGCGACGCGCCCGACCAGGCCCCGCTCAGGGGGCCGTAGTTGAAGACGAGGGCCTCGGCCCGCTCGGCGCGCACGCCCCGGTCGCCGGCGAAGACGAGGTCGTTGCTGCCGACGACGCGGATGGACGCCTCCGGCACCTGCATGTTCCCCGTGTGCTGCTGGGTGCGCAGCCGCGCGAAGTCGTGCGACTCCCAGGCCGTGACCACCCCGTCTGCGTCCCGGTCGGCCTCGCCGCGGGCCCAGCTGAGGCCCTGCATGAGGTAGTGCGTGTAGACGCCCTGCCCGAGCTTGTCGTCTTCGTAGGCGGGGTAGCCGAAGGTGGACGCGAAGAGGTGCGCCTCGCCGCTGCCCATGCCCCGCGCGGTGCTCTGCGCCAGGTCGGCCAGCGCCTCTGGATCCAGCTGGAGCGTCGGGTTGGCGACCGACTTGCCCTCGCCGTGGAAGCAGGCGTCCACCACCAGGACCTTTCGCTCGGCTGGCAGCAGCGAGAAGAAGTCCCGCAGCGTGTCCAGGTCCAGCGCCGTGCCGACCAGGTCCGAGGGCGAGGCATCCGAGGGCAGCAGGAACAGCTTGGGGCTGTCGCCGATGCTCGCCAGCGTCCCGTGGCCGGAGAAGTAGAAGACGAACTCGTCCTGCGGGACCAGGTCCGCGCGCACGCTCTTGAGGGTCGCCAGGATCTCCGCGCGGCGGGTCTTGGGGCCGACGTTGAGCGTCAGGACGCGGTCGAAGTCGCCGGCGTCGTCGTCCTCCAGGAGCGCGCCCAGGGCCGCGGCGTCCGAAGCGGCGAAGCGCAGGGCGGGAAAGGCGGAGCTGTCGTAGCTGTCGACGCCGACCAGGACCGCGATCCGTCGTCCCTCCAGCGCCCCGCGGAGCTCGTCGGCGGTGCTGGTGGCTGGCTGGAGGCCGCGCTCTCGCAGGCCCGTGTTGTGGGCACATCCTGCGAGGAGCAGGACGAGGAGGATTCGGCTCAGGGCAACCAAACCAGGTCCTCGATCGCGACCACCTCGGCCCCGCTGCAGTCGCCGCTCACGGCGTCGGCGAGCAGGCGGTAGCTGCGGGCGCCCGTGTCCAGGTCGGTGCGGAAGGCCTGCGGCACCCCGTCTACCTGGAACAGGGACTCGCCCGGCGCGACCGGCCAGCTGGTGCCCCGCGGCGGCAGCACGCGCAGCCACGTCCCGTTGGGCTGCTGCTCCTCGAGGCAGGCGAAGCCGGTGAAGGTCCCGCGGGTTCCGAAGACCACCCGCTGGCGCTCCGTGAGGGACCTGAGCGAGGCGCGCGTGCTGCCGTCGCCTTCGGCCACCCAGAGCAGGGAGAGCTGGGTCGGGGCGCGTGTGCCCTTCATCGCGAGCTGCGGCTCGTCGGGCATGGCCCGGAGCGCGAGCAGCCCCAAGCCAGCCGAGACGATCAGCAAGGCCGCTGCCACGTAGGCGGAGGGGTGCGTGCGCCTGCGCGCTCGATCGAGGAGCTGTTGGGCCGGCACCGGGTTCGGGTGCGCCGCGCTCCGGCGGAGTCGCCGGCGGAGTTCGTCGTCGTTCATCGCCGACCTCCCCCGTTCACAGGGCGTTCTCGTCGAGCAGTCGGGTGAGAAGGCGCCGGGCGTAGGTCAGCCGGCTGCGCACCTGCTGCGGCGTCATGCCGAGGGCCGCGGCGACCTCGGTCGAGTTCATCTCCTGCTGGTAGCTGAGCAGCACGATGGCGCGGTGCTCCTCCGGCAGCTGGAGCAGCGCCCGG
>JAJDAI010000787.1 GCA_029261955.1 Deltaproteobacteria bacterium
CGCGGCGGCACCTACCAGTACTTCCCCCAGACGGCCGTCATCGGCGCGATGTCGAAGTGGAGCTGCGCGGTCCCCTCGGTCGACCGCCTGGCCGAGCTGATGCGCCGCGCCCTGCGCCACTGCTTCACCGGCCGCCCCGGCATCGTGCACATCGACGTGCCCGAGAGCGTGATGAACGCGACGGTCGAGGAGAACGCCAGCTGGTTCCGCCCGAAGGAGCAGTACCGCCTCACGACGCCGCTCACGCCGGCCGCGACCCAGGTCGAGGCGGCCCTGAGCATGCTCCGCAGCGCGAAGCGCCCGCTCATCCACGCCGGCTCGGGCGTGCTGCACGCCGGCGCCTCGCAGGCCCTGACCGACTTCGCTGCGCGCCACCAGATCCCCATCACCACGTCCTGGGCCGCCCGCGGGGTGGTGGACGAGCGGGATCCGCTGTGCGTGCCGATGCAGTACGTCGAGGCCCTGAAGCAGGCGCGCAACGACGCGGACCTCGTGCTCGTGCTGGGCTCGCGGCTCGGCGAGAGCGACTTCTGGGGCAAGGCCCCGCGCTGGGCCAAGCCCGCGGACCAGCAGCTCATCCAGGTCGACCTGGACCTGGAGCACCTGGGCAACAACCGCCCGGTCGATCTGCCGATCCAGGCCGACGTCGGTGCCTTCCTGGAGGCGCTGCTCGAGGAGGGCCCCGGGCCGCTGGGCGACGTGAAGCTCCGATCCCAGTGGATGACCTCGTTGCAGACCTCCATGACCGTGCACCGCAAGAAGCTCGACAAGCACCTCAAGCGCGACGGCATCCCCATGCACACCGCGCACATCCCGACCACGGTCGGCGAGGTCTTCGACGACGACGTCGTGCTCGTGGTCGACGGCGGCAACACGGCCGTCTGGACGCACTTCTACAGCACGGTCAAGACGCCCGGCGCGGTGCTGGGCACGGCGAAGATGGGCATGCTCGGAGCCGGCATCCCGCAGGCGCTGGCCGCGAAGGTCGCCTTCCCCGACCGCCAGGTGGTCTGCGTCATCGGCGACGGCGCCATGGGCTTCCACCCGCAGGAGATCGAGACCGCGGTGCGCGCGGACCTGCCCGTCGTCTTCCTGGTCGTCTGCGACCGGCAGTGGGGCATGGTCAAGATCAACCAGAGCTTCGCGCTCAAGCCCATCAAGACCCTGGTGAAGAAGCGCCTGGACCCGTCGGAGACGGTCAACACCGAGCTCGGCGAGATCGAGTGGGATCAGCTGGCCCGCTCCATGGGCGCGCACGGCGAGCGGGTCGCGGATCCGGCGGGCCTCGAAGGTGCCATCCGCCGCTCCCTGGCCTCGGGCAAGCCGGCCGTCATCCACGTCGACGTCGACCCGGTCGCGCACCTCTGGGCGCCCGAGCTGCGCACCTTCGTGGAGATGCACAAGGAGCCCGCGGGCAAATGAGCGGCACCCTCGTCACGGGAGCGGGGGGCTACCTGGGTCGCCGGGTGGTGCAGGCGCTGGCCAGGACCTCGGCCCGCGTCGTCGCCACGGACCTGCGGGTCCCGGCCCCCAAGGACCAGCTCGAAGGCGTCGACTACGCCGTGCTCGACATCTGCGAGGCGGACATCGAGGCCGCGGTGCAGGGCATCGACACGGTCGTGCACCTCGCCGCCATCGTCAGCCCGACGCCGGACCAGGACCGGGCCTTCCAGTACCGCGTGGACGTCGAAGGCACGACGCGGGTGCTGGACGCCTGCCTGGCCGCCGGCGTGAAGCGACTGGTCTACGCGAGCTCGGGCGCGGCCTACGGCTACCACCCCGACAACGGCCCGCTGCTCGACGAGCAGGATCCGCTGCGCGGCAACGAGGTCTTCGCCTACTCCTGGCACAAGCGCCTGGCCGAGGAGCGCCTCGCCGAAGCGCGGCAGGAACACCCCGAGCTGGAGCAGGTGATCTTCCGCGTCTGCACCATCCTGGGACCGGACGTCGACAACCAGATCACGGCGATGTTCGAGCGACCGATCGTGCTCGGCCTGCGCGGCTCGGAGACCCCCTTCTGCTTCGTCTGGGACGACGACGTCGCTGCAGCGGTGGTGGCCGCGACGAGGGGCGGACCGGCCGGCGTCTACAACCTGGCCGGCGAGGGGGCCATGACGCTGCGCGAGATCGCGACGGCGATGGGTCGGCGCTACGTGTCCCTGCCCGAGCCGGTGGTGCGCAAGGCCCTGGGCTTCCTCAACAAGCGCGGCCTCGCGCCCTACGGCCCCGAGCAGACGCTCTTCCTCCAGCACCGCCCCGTGCTCGGCACCCGCCGCCTGCGCGAGGAGTTCGGCTTCCGCCCCTCGCGAACCAGCCGCGAGGTCTTCGAGGCCTACCGCGCCAGCCGGCTCGGGAGCTGAGGTGCTGCGGGTCGTCCTGACCGGCGCCGCGGGCGGCATCGGCACGGCGCTCGCCCGCGCGTTCTCGGCCCGGGGCGATCGGGTGGCCCTGCTCGATCTGAACCTGGACTCCCTCCAGGCCCTCGGCCGCGACCTGGACGGCGAGGCCCTCGCTCTGCGCTGCGACGTCACCGAGCCCGCGGACTGCGCCGCCGCCATCGAAGCCACCGTGCAGGCCTGGGGCGGCGTCGACGTCCTCATCAACAACGCCGGCATCTCGCACCGCAGCCGCTTTCTGGACACCGACCCCGCCGTGCTGCGCCGGGTGATGGACGTGAACCTCTTCGGCTCCGTGAACATGACCCACGCCGCCCTGCCCGCGCTCCAGCAGGCCCGGGGCCAGATCGTCGTGCTCAGCTCGGTCGCGGGCTTCGCGCCGCTCGTCGGCCGCACCGGCTACTGCGCCAGCAAGCACGCCCTGCACGGCTTCTTCGGCGCGCTGCGCAGCGAGGTGCGTCAGGACGGCGTCAACGTGCTGATGGTCTGCCCCTCCTTCATCGACACCGGCCTCGCCGAGCGCGCCCTGGCCGGGGACGGGCAGGCGATCGGGGCCGGCAAGGTCCGCGCGACGGCGGGCGACGCCTTGCCCCCCGAGGCGCTCGCGGACGCGGTCCTGCACGCCCTCGCCCGACGCCGCGAGCTGCTCCTGCTGCCGGCCGTCTCGCGGGCCTCCTACTGGCTGTCCCGCTTCGCGCCGCGCCTGTACGAGCGCATGATGATGCGGACGCAGGCCGCCGAATTCGGCGGGGGCTGAGGGGGTCGAGATGGAATCAGGATTCTTCACCGACAAGCAGCATCAGCCGACGCACACCGAGCTCCTGCAGGCCCTGGGCGACGCGGCCGGCTTGTGGACCCAGCTTCACGCGGACGTGATGGCGGAGCACGGGCCGCTGGAGACCCACTGGCGCTTCTCGGGCAAGAAGTAGGGCTGGGCCTTGAAGCTGGAGCGGCGGCGCAAGGCCCTGCTCTACCTGACGCCGGGCGACGGCTGGTTGCGCGCGGGCCTGGCCCTGAGGGAGGCCAGCATGGAGGCGGCTCGCGCCCTGGATCTGCCAGCGGAGGTCGACGAGATCCTCGCCACGGCGAAGAAGTACAGCGAAGGCTACGGCGTGCGCGTGCTCGTCCGGGACCAGGGCACGGCGGAGGCCGTCCGGGCCCTGGTGAAGGTCAAGGCCGCGAGCTGAGCCCCTCGTCCATCCAGGCGATCGTCTCTTCCCAGAGCCTCGGCCCGGCGCCGAGCCGGAAGAAGCCGAAGTGGCCGATGTGGCGGCAGCCGATCTGCTCCGGCGCGAGGTGGCGGCGGTCCAGCGACCCCTGCGCGTAGCGGCGGTGCAGCGCGTCCACGGCGCGCGAGCAGCCGAGCAGCTCGTCGTCTTCGAAGCTGAAGGCGAGCACCCGCCCGCGGTAGCTGGCGAAGCTCGGCTCCCGTTCGAGGAATCGATCGAAGTAGCCGCGCGTCCGCCCCCACCGAGCCCAGTCCCGGGCGATGGACGAGGCGAGGTCGGGGCCCAGCGAGAGGCGATCCGCGGGGATGGGGTCGAGCGCTCGACCCAGGAGCGGGATGGCGACGAAGCCCCCGAGGATC
>JAJDAI010000788.1 GCA_029261955.1 Deltaproteobacteria bacterium
GAAGAAGGAGGGGTTCCAGCGGTCCCAGGGGGACCAGGGATGGCGGCGGCCAGGACGGCCACCGATCCGACGGGCCTTGACTGGGAGCCAGAGCCGTGAGCCTCAAGGGAACCTGCTCAACTCCTCGCCCAGATAGCGAGCCCATAGCAGCATCGTCCACCGGCGCTGGGGCCAGCTCAGCTGGAGGAGCTGGAGCGACTCGACGAAGCGGTCAAGCGGCAGCGCGACCACGTTGCGGGCGCCCGCGCTGAAGCTCGCGACGGCGGCCGCTGCTCTCGCGTCTCCCGGATGGAAGAACAGCCCGGTGTGAACCACGGCGTACTGACCCTGGGCGGCGGCTGTCTCGGCGATCAGGGCGTTGCGGAACAGCTGGTTGGTCGTCGAGTTCTCGACCAGAGCCACGTAGTCGGTGGAGAAGGCCCCCTGGACTCGCTCGAAACACGCGCGGTACCGGGCCTCGTTGCGGTCTCCAGCCCCTCCGTACCAGGTTCCGCCGGCGCGCTTGGCCGAGAAGTCGTCCGTGTACTTGACCTCCAGCCCGAGGAGCGCGGGCCCGGCTGAGCATCTGTATTCGACGGCGACGTCGAAGGCGCTGTTGTCGCCGATGTCGCCGTGGGCAGGACGGAACTCGAATCGCACGGATGTGGCCTCGATGACGTCGGGGACCAGCGTCCGGAGCCAGTTCGTGCAGAGGGCCGGGTCGGCCGCAAGTTCGCCAAACGCGTTGAAGGCAAGGGGCTGGGACGAGAGCAAGTTGCCCCGAACACGGGTCGGCTCGATCAGTCCGGCAGAGCCCGCACGGCGGTCTTCGATCGCCTCGCGGAGGGCGGTCGCCGATGCCTTCGTGAGGAAGTTCTCGTCCTTCGGGTCCGAGATCGTGTTGCAGATCGTCTGGTCCGCCCGGCCCGGATAGGGCCCCGGGGGACGCTTGAGGACAAACGCGCGGAACCAGCCCTGGTGGGCCCGCTGGCTGGCGCGAAAGCTCGGCTCCCGCGAGGGGGAAGGACCGATGAGGCTCTCCAGCTGCTTGCGGTGCTCAGTCATGGCTCGACCCTCCGCTGGCGAGGAGTCTTGCGACCCCTTTCTCGGTGAGCTTGTGCGGGGTGTAGCGCGAGACCCAGTGGAGCGCCGGCCAACGGCTGGTGCGCGTGCGTGTCGAGCTCTTGTAGGGAGGGCTGGCCTGGCGGAAGGTCAGGGTGTCGTCAGCCCCAGCGAGGTCCGCGACGACGAGGATCGTGAACAGACCAAGATCCGCCTTGATGGTGTTGGGCGCCTTGCCGCTGGCGCGCTCGATCTGCTGGACGCTCTCGAGACCGAGCTTGTCGAGGACCGCGAGGGTGACCTGGGTGCCCGAGGGGTCGCGTCGGAAGTAGTCGACCACGGCGGTCTCAACTTCCCCGCGCAGACCGACGAGGTACGCCGTGCGTTCGAGGGTGCGTGGAGTAGCAGAGGGCTTCATTGCCTGACTGATCCAGGTGGGGGGCATCGTGGTCTCCTCTTCTGGGAGTCGGTCATCCGCTCCCGTTTCGACACCCATCGTAACCTATCTCCTCCTATCTGCAAGTTCGGTCTTTCAAGTTGCCCGACGACGCACCTAGAAGGCCCCGGTGACGACGAGCTCGACGATGGCGCCGGTCGTGCCTTCGTCGTCGACGCGGTGGACGCGGGCTTCGAGGTCGACGCCGCCCGCCGCGTGAGCCGAGACCAGCATGTCGTGGGCGATGGACTTCGGGCGGGGGACCGGGACGAGGGTCCAAGTCGTGCCGGAGTCGAGGATCTCGCCGTCTTCGTCGCGCTCCTCCCAGATGTCGCGCTGGATGCCGACGACCACGGTGATGCCGTCGCCGCTGCCCAGGATCTCGACCAGGTCCTCCACGGCGGCTTCGACCTCGTCGGTCCAGGCGGGAGCGAAGTGCATGTCGGCTCGGCCGGCCTTCAGGCGGCGGATCAGGATGCTGGTCTCCCAGTCGTCGGCGACCTCGACGGCGGGGATGGTGCGGGGTGGCGGGGGCCAGGCGGGCCGGCGCTGCCTCGGCTGGGCAGACCGTCTGCGTGGTGGAGGTGGCCGATGCCGAGCCGTGGGCTGCTCGATGTGGGCCGAGCCTGACGGCTTCTCCGTCGGCGTGAGCGCGCGATCCTGTGGGGCAGGCGGGGGCGCCTGGACCGGCTCCGGGCGCGGTGGTCGCACGACCAGGGTCGGGGCCGACACCGCGGCGACCCCGTAGCCGAGCTCGGCGCTGAACCGGGAGTCGCGCACGAGGAGGTGGAGCGCGGCGCGCAGCGCGTCCTGGGGTCGGAGCTGACCGCCACACCAGCGCTCGAACGCTGCGCGGTCGTCCGCCGCGATCCGCGCGTCCAGCCGCCGGGACTGCGAGGAGTCCACGGGCAGCGGTGGCACGGCGACGGCGATGAGCCTCGTTCGGGCGGACGACGGCGCTACCGAGAGCCGCGCCGCCAGCTCCCGCACCGCGTCGGGGCGGCTCGCTGCGCCACTCAGCGCCAGGAGCTGCGCCAAGGCGTGGCGATCCTCCGGGCCGAGGGTGAGTGTGAGCCGCACCAGCGGCGCAGAGGACGTGGCAGACGAGGAGGCGAGAGCGGTCATGCCCCCATGATCGGCTGGCCGATCCGCTCCGGAAAGGCCCTGCGTGGCAACGGTGAACAGGATCTTCGCGGCTTCCTGCCACGCCGAGCGTGGCGAGAGCCGCACGCGGCGCCGGGGCAGCCCTTCTGTCCGCGCTTTGCCCCGCTGCCGCGCGCGGGGCGTGGCGGTCGCCACGCCACGCGCGGCAGCCGACCTCTCCGGCGTGGCATGCGCCGCACCCGCCCCCCGACTGCGTGGCGCCTTTGGTGGGGGTAGGATTCTCGGCCCGGGGGGACCCTCCCCGATCCAGAAGAACCGCGGCGAGAGCAAGCTGTTCTGGACGCCACGACCGGCTAAGAGCGAGGGAGACCAGATGGCCGAGCAGACGTGGCTGGAGTCGACAGAGCAACTGCTCGCGCATCAGCCCAAGAAGGGCCTTCTGCACTACGCCGACATCGCCGCTGCCCTCGCGGAACAGGACCCAGAGCGCTTCGCCCCAGCCCCTCGGCGGGTGACACCGCACTTCACGGTGTGGCGCACCCTGGACGAAGCCGACGACTTCGAGAAGGTGGGAGGAGGCTGGTTCGCGTACCACCCCTGGGGTGCGGTGGGCGACGAGAAGCTGCAGCTGTCGAGTGACGGAGGAAAGGCGCTGAGGCAGGCGGTCGCTGCCTTGAAGGAGGCCGCGGGGACCACGAGCTCCGCCCTCGACGAACTCCTTGGGGATGCCGAGTGGTGCGAGACCGAGGCTCTGCTTCGGAAGACGGCCATGGAGAGGGCGAGAGAGATCCTCCAGGCCGGAGAGCTGGACGGAGGCCGAGTCGGGGAGTTGCTCTCCGAGTGGAGCAAGTGCGGTGGACGAAAGCCGGGTGTGGTGCAGAAGAACCGCTTCGCTCCGGCGTTCATCGGCATCTACGTCCAGAAGTATCGAGAACAGGTCGACCTTCTCAATGACTGGGTCGGAGCACTCCGAGAAGCCGTGGACGCCCCGGAAAAGGTGGCTTCTGCCCTCGACACGCTCTGGGGACGGGGCGACCTGGCGTTCGCGGGGACGATCCTTCCCACGACGGTTCTCTACACGCTCAACCCCGAGACCTGGTTCCCCTGGACCGACACCCTCGCTCGAGGGCTCCGCTCGGCCCTCGATGTCGGCTCCGGGCGGGCAGACGGAAGCGGCGAGGGCTACCTGACCTACTGCGCCGGCGTCCGGGACTACCTCGACCGGGAGGGCCTGAGTCCTCACCTCGCTG
>JAJDAI010000789.1 GCA_029261955.1 Deltaproteobacteria bacterium
ACGAGGTCGTCGTGCGCCAGATGGAGCACGGGGGCGCGCTGCGCTCCACCTGGACCTCGGAGTACTTCCCGTCCCCCGCCTTCGTCGTGAAGAAGGACCGCCCCGATCTCGCCGCAGCCCTGGGTCGGATCGCGGACCGCGCTGACTGCCTCGCCCCCTTGGGGGCCGACTCGCTGCACGTCGCGCATTGGGACGACTACACCGGGGTGGCGCGGGTCGTCGCCCTGAGCGAGTGAGGGCCGCTCATGCGCGCCTTCCGCTCCCTCGCGTCCCTCCGTTACCGCTTCACCCTGGTGATGCTCGCCGCCTCGCTCTCCTTCGGTCTCGTGGTCACCGCGATCGCCTGGTTCGAGGGCGAGCGCGCGCTGGAGACCCACACCCGCCAGGCCGCCCTCGCGACGTTGGAGGCCTTCGCCCGGCCTGCTGCGGACCGGCTGCTCACCGAGGACGACCTGCGCCTGCGTGAGCTGCTCGTCGGCATGCTGAGCAACAACGACCGCTGGCTCCGGGTGACCGTCGCCGATGGCTCTGGCCAGGTCCGGGTGCAGCTGCCGGCCGAGTCCGAGCTGCGCGGCGTCGACCTGGCCGATGCCCAGGAGGTCAGCGCCGTGCTGCTGGACCCCAGCGTGGGCACCATGACCGCGCTGATCTCCAACCAGGAGGACCACCGCCAGGCGGGAGCGCTGGTCCTGCGGCTCGGCGGGGTGATGATGATGCTGACGGCCGCGGGGCTGGCGATCGCCGGGCTGCTGGGCGCCTGGTTGACGCGGGACCTGGAGCGGCTGGCGGGCCTCGTCGAGCGCATCGGGGAGGGCGAGTTGGGCGTGACCCTGCCCGACTCCGGGGGCCGAGATGAGGTCGCCGTGCTCGCCCGGGCCCTGAACCGGGCGTCCCGGAAGCTGGGCGATGCGCAGGAGGCCCTGGCCGTCCAGCAGGCTCACCTGGTCGAGACGGAGAAGCTCGCCGCCATCGGCTCGCTCGCCTCGGGCCTGGCGCACGAGGTCGCCAACCCCGTCGGCGGCGCCATGAACTGCCTCCAGCGCCTGGGCCGCCCCGACCTGACGGACGAGAAGCGGGAGACCTACCGCAAGCTCGCGCTGGACGCGACGGAGCGCGCGGCCACCGTGCTCAAGGGCCTGCTGCACCTGGCGCGCGGCGCGAGCTTCCCCGGACATGCGCTCCAGGAGGAGACCACGGTGGCCAGCGTGCTGGAGCAGCCGGCGCGCATGGCGTCGGTCGGCTCCCAGGTGCCGGTCCAGCTCCTCGGTCCCGAGCCGACCCCCGTCAGGTGGCCCCGCGCCCCGGTGGAGCAGATCCTGACCAACCTGCTGCTCAACGCGACGCGGGCTGCGACATCGAAGGTCGCCGTCTCCTGGCAGCGCGAGGGCGACGAGGTGCTGATCGAGGTGCTGGACGACGGCCCCGGGCCGCCGGCGGAGCTCGCGGACCGCCTCTTCGAGCCCTTCTTCTCCACCCGCCCGCCCGGCCAGGGGACCGGCCTCGGCCTGCCCGTGGCCCGATCCATCGCCCGCTCCCTGGGGGGCGACGTCGGCCTGCGCGCGGGGGCCGACAAGGGCGCTGTCGCCTGGCTGCGCCTGCCTTGCTCCATCGACGAGGTCTCTGATGCCGCTTGAGATCCTCCTCGCCGAAGACGAGCCCGCCGAGCTGTGTGCCTTCGGGGACGCCCTGGAGGACGAGGGCCACCTCGTCATGCGCGCGGCCGAGGGCAACAAGGCGCACGCGCTGCCGCTCGCCGAGCCCTTCGACCTGCTGATCGCCGACGTGCGCATGCCCGGCCGCAGCGGCTACGAGCTCGCCCGGGAGGCCCTGACGCAGACCCCGCCCGTCGCCGTCGTGCTCATGACGGCCTTCGGGGCGGTGCCACAAGCGGTCGAGATGCTCAAGCTCGGCGTGCGCGACTACCTGACCAAGCCCTTCCTCGAGGAGGAGCTGCTGGAGCGCGTGCGTGCCCTGGAGCAGGAGCTTGGCGTCCGCCCCTGCGGCCCCAAGGGCATGGTGTCCAACTCGCCGGCCATGCGGCAGACCATGGCGCTCGCCCGGCGCCTGTCCCGCACCGACACCTCGGTCCTGCTGCTCGGCGAGACCGGCTCGGGCAAGGAGGTGGTCGCCCGCTACATCCACAAGGCCTCGCGGCGCTGCGGCGGGCCCTTCATCGCCGCCAACTGCGCCGCCATGCCGGCCGACCTGGTGGAGTCGGAGATGTTCGGCCACGTGAAGGGTGCGTTCACCGGTGCGACCGGGGCGCGGGACGGCTGGCTCCGGGCGGCCGACGGCGGAACGCTGCTTCTGGACGAGGTGGGCGACCTCTCCCTCGCGGCCCAGGCGAAGCTGCTGCGCGCCATCGAGACCCGCATGGTCCAGCCCGTGGGCGCGGACCGCACGGTGCCGACGGACTTCCGCCTGCTCGCGGCCACGAACCGGCCGCTGAAGGAGGCGGTGGAGGCCGGGACCTTCCGCGCCGACCTGCTCTACAGGCTGGCGGGCTTCGAGCTGCCCATCCCGCCGCTGCGCGATCGGCCCGAAGACATCGCGCCGCTGGTGGGCTGCTTCCTGCACGAGCTGAGCGACCGCCTGGACGAGGTGCCCGTCGGCATCGGCGCCCAGGCCCTCGGGGTGCTGGCCCGCCACGCCTGGCCCGGCAACGTGCGCGAGCTGCGCAACGCCGTGGAGCACTGCGCGGTGCTCGCGGGCACCGCGCGGATCCGCCCCGAGCACCTGCCCCCCGCCATCGTCGGGGCTGAGGAAGACGAGCACCCGCTCGACCTGCGGCAGGCCATCGAGAAGCTCCAGGCTCGCCACATCCGCGCCGCCCTGGCCATCGCCGGCGGCCACAAGGCCCGCGCCGCCGAGCTGCTCGGCGTGTCCCGCAAGCACCTCTGGGAGCTGAGCCGCCGGCACGCCATCGAGCTGCCCCCCGGGGACGTTACCGAGCGGTAACGCCGCTGAGGCCCGATCGACCGATCTGGTAACGGCCGCCGGCGCAACCCGATCCGAGCACAGGCTCGCAGTCCAGCGCTCAGGGCGACTCCTCGACTGTGGCACACGCCCTGCAACCTCCCAGGCCGAACCCGCCACGTGGAGGTAACACCGTGACGACTCCGAAGCCTGACGACCGCAGCAACCGGCGGGAGCTCCTGATCAAGGGGACCCTGGTCGGGGCCGGCGTCGCAATCCTGCCGGGCTGCCCGGTAGACGACGATGACGACAGCGCTCCCACAACCGACGACTGCCCCGACTACGCCCGCGCTTTCCCCAACCAGGACGAAAGCGAGGTCCGCTGGGGCTTCCTCATCAACATCGACAAGTGCCGCGCATGCTCGGCCTGCTCGGTGGCTTGCAAGACCGAAAACGACGTGCGCCTCGGCGTCTTCCGCAACGGCGTCGTCGAGGGTGAGGCGGGCGAGTACCCGAACACCCGCTTCCAGGGCATCCCCTGGCTCTGCAACCACTGCGAAGAGCCGGTCTGCCTGGACCGCTGCCCCACCGACCCCGTGAAGGCCTCCCTCGAGATGCCGAACGGCGACGTGGTCGAGTACTGGGCTCGCGCCACGTACCAGCGCCCCGACGGCCTCGTGCTCAACGACCAGGAACGCTGCGTCGGCTGCGGCTGGTGCGTCGAGGACTGCCCCTACGGCGCCCGCTTCCTGGACTGGTCCAAGACCGCCGGCGGAAACCCCTCCGACCACGGCCTCGACATCGCGGACCCGCACCCCGCGGGCAAGTGCACGATGTGTGTGCACCGCCTGGAGAACGGCATCGTCCCGGCCTGCTCCGAGACCTGCCCCGCCGACGCCCGCCTGGTCGGCAACCTGAACGATCCCAACAGCGCCATCAACGCTGCCATCGCCGCGGCCGGCGACCGGGTCTCCGTGCTCAAGGAGAGCGCAGGAACCGGGCCGAAGGTCTTCTACGTGGGCCTCGACGAGGACATCTTCGACGACGGTCATGACATCCGGGACAGCTCCGGAACGCGCCAGTACGACGTACCGGGCGTTTGAGGAGGATACGAAGATGACCAACAAGACTGACATGACCCGCCGTGGCTTCCTCCATGCGCTCGGTGTTCGCAGCGCAGCCGTGCTGACCGTCGCTCCGGCGGTGCTGGCGGCCCGCTCCGCGCGCGCCGAGGACTGCCCCGAAGACACCGTGTTGTTCGACAACGTCCTCGTCGGCGTCATTCGTGACGGCACGGGCGAAGGCTACTCGCCGACCACCGGCCAGGATCGGACCGCCGTACCCAGCGCATGCTGGCAGTGCGTCGCCCGCGACGGGATCATCGGATTCGTCGAGGACGGGCAGCTGAAGTCCATCCAGGCCAACCCGTTGCTCCCCCGCACCAACGGCCGCATCTGCGCCCGCGGCCAGGGTGGCGTCGGCCAGGTCTACGACCCCGACCGCCTGCTCTTCCCGATGCGGCGCACGGGCCCCCGTGGCACGCACCAGTACGAGCGCATCACCTGGGACGAGGCCCTCGACGATCTCGAGACCCGCCTCCGCACGATCCGCGAGACCGACCCCGGCAAGTTCTTCTTCCACTACGGCCGCATGAAGGCGTCCTCGTCCAAGGTGGCGAAGGACTACTTCCTGGGCGCCTACGGCACGAAGAGCATCGGCGGCCACACCGCCATCTGCGAGTCGGCCAAGTGGACCAGCCAGGAGCTGGTCTGGGGCAAGCACTACGACGTGAACGACGTCACGCGCACCAACCTGGTCCTGATCTTCGGGTCCAACCCGCTCGTCGCCCACACCAGCCACATCGCCCTGTCGACGCGGCTCAGCAAGGCGATGGACGACGGCGTGCCCGTCTACACCTTCGACCCGCGCCTCTCCAAGACGGCGGCCAACTCCACCGAGTGGATCCCGATCCAGCCCGGCACGGACCTCGCCGTCCTGCTGGCCATGGCCTACCACATCGCCTCCAACGGCCTCGCGCCCTCGAACGGCGTCGACTTCATCAACGACTGGACCAACATCCCGCTCGATGGCTTCGACACCAAGTTCGAGCGTCTGACGGACCTGCTGAGCGACCCGCAGGCCTACATGCAGACCTTCCTGGACGGCGATCCCGAGGCCGCCGGCTACTGGTCCGTGGACGACCAGCCGTCTGATGGCTTCACGCCTGCGTGGGCCGAGTCGATCAGCGGCGTGCCCGCCGCGAAGATCGAAGAGGTCGCCGAGCTGTACGCCGCGGCGAGCCCCGGCGCGACGATGCTCACCTACCGAGGCGCAGTCATGCACCTCAACGGTGTGCAGACCGAGCGCGTGGCGCAGATGCTCGAAGGCATGTGCGGCAACATCGACGTGCCCGGCGGACGGGTCCACGGCGTCGGCGCCAAGTGGACCTACAACGCGACCTACCCGAAGCCCAGCTCGTCCCACGCTGTCGGCAGCAAGATGGACAGCGGCTCCGACTACGTGAAGGCAAGCCACGGCGCGAGCCACCGGGTCCTGGACACGATCGCGAGCATGGACGCCGCCGATCGGCCCGAGATCTACATGACCTACTGCTACACGCCGGCCTACGCCAACGGCGACATGCAGCGGAACATCGACATCCTCACGGACGAGTCGATCATCCCCTACAGCGTGTGCTGCGACGTCGCGTACAGCGAGGCGTCGATGTACGCCGACCTGATCCTGCCCGACACGACCTACCTCGAGCGGTGGGACTACGAGGACATGGTCTCCTACGACCAGATCCACGAGTACTACATCCGCCAGCCGGTCGTGACGCCTCTGGGTGAGGTGCGCAACCTCCAGGACGTGCTCATCGAGCTCGCAACGCGCCTCAGCACGGGGCCCGACGACGAGCTGGCCAAGGTCGCGGCCATCGGCAGCATGGAGAACTTCGTCGCCGCCGCCTGCCGCGACACCACGGTGGTCAACGACGCCGGCGTGGCCGCGGGCTACGACGACGGCTTCGCGTTCATGAAGGACGTGGGCGCCTGGTTCGACCCCGACGAGGAAGGCAACTACCAGGCCTACCTGGGCACGGTCACCCTCGACGATCCGCCGCTGACCGCGGCCGATGCCGACGGCATCGTCGACGAGGACGACCACATCTGGGTCGACGACGAGGGCATCGTCTTCGAGTCCAACAAGGAGGACTTCCTGGCCGGCTACCGCGACGCGGTGGGCTACAAGCACTACGTCGGCCAGGTGATCGACGAGTCCGGAACGGTCTACAAGGGCTTCGCGCCCGACAAGATCAACAAGTCCGGTTGGTTCGAGCTCGACTCCCCGATCCTGACCGCGAAGCACTTCCCCGGCCTGCCGGTCTGGATGCGCATCCCGGAGCACCAGGGTCTGGACAGCGACGAGCTCATCCTGACCACGTTCAAGATGCCGACCCAGACGCACTCGCGGACCCAGAACTGCAAGTACCTGTCTGAGCTGGACCACCACGAGCCGGCCTGGGTCAACGCGACCACCGCGGCCGCGCTGGGCCTGACCGACGGCGGCGAGGCCACGCTGACCCGCTCCCGTGAGCTGATCAACAACAAGGACATGGTCAGCACCCGCGGCACCGAGCAGTCCTCGATGGTCGTCGAAGTGAAGGTCACCAACATGATCCGCCCCGGCGTGATCGCGTTGTCCCACCACTTCGGGCACTGGGCCTACGGCCGCTACGCGTCCGGCAACGCCAACCCGCTCTCGGCAGACGACGACCAGACCGAGCACGCGGCCGGCGATCCCGATGCCGACGGCAAGTGGTGGAACAAGCACGGCTACCGGGGCAACTGGATCATGCCGAACGCCGGCGAGCCCATCGGCGGCGGCATGCGTGTCTTCGACACGGTCGTGCGAGTCGCGCCCGCCTAGCGGGACACGACGAGCGAAGCGGGGGGCGGGGTCTACTTCCTCTTGGGCCCCGTCCCCCACGCTCCCCTCTTTCAGGACATCAGGAGATCGAGCATGGCCACCATGGACGCCCCCCAGCTGCTCAACCGAGCCGCCGTCTACCGCCTGCTGGCGCAGGTCTTTCGCACCGAGCTCAGCGGTGAGCTGGCGGTCGCGCTGCGCGACGCCGAGATGCTCAGCTTCCTGCGGGAGGCGGGCTACGCCGTCGGGGACGAGCTTCCCCAGGACACCGAAGGCCTGAGGGAGCTCCGGCGTGAGTACGGCCGCACCTTCATCGGTCCCGGCCCTCACGTGGCGCCCTACGGCTCCGTACACCACCCCGACGACCCGAAGCGCGGGCGCCTCTGGGGTGACACCACCGCCGAGATCCGCCGCTTCGCGACGGAGCATGGCCTGGCCTTCGAGGGCAAGGCCTACGACGGCATCCCCGACCACCTCGGACACGAGCTGGAGCTCTTCGCTCTCCTGCTCGACGCCGAAGCCGCCGCGCGCGCTGAAGGTGACGTGGACAAGGCAGAGCGCCTGCGCAACTCGCAGCGCTTCCTGGTCACCGGACACCTCGGACGCTGGGTGCCGGCCTTCTGCAAGGCCGTCGAAGCCCAGACCGAGAGTCCCTTCTACCGGGGCTTCGCCTCCTTGACCCAGGATCTCTTGGGTGACGAGGGCGACCGGCTCGCTGGGATGTAGCGATGAGGTGTGCCCCAGCCCTGCTGGCGTTGACGTTCCTGACGGCCGTTTCCGTCAGCAGCGCTGAGGCGCGCACCCGGTACAACAACCACCTGCCCAACGGCGATGAGTTCGAGTGCGAGGCCTGCCACACGGAGGCCCCGCTGCAGAACGACTTCGGCTGGGATGTCGGCTTCACCCTGCCCTTGGGGGAGGTCGACTGGTCGCTGGTCTGGCACCTGGACTCGGACGGCGACGGGCAGAGCAACGGCTTCGAATTGGGAGATGCCTGCGGGGAGTGGGCGCGCAACGGCGGGGACCCGGGGCGGCTGGAGGATCTGGCCAACCCCGGGGACCCGCTCAGCGTCGTGCCCGACACCGTGCCAGTGCCCGACTGCCCCGCGCCCGGCGACGACGACGACAGCGCCACGGCGGACGACGACGACAGCGCCGAGCCCGAGCCCGAGTCCTGCGGCTACTCCGTCGCGGCTGCAGCCCCCTCCACGCCCCTCGCGCTGCTGATCCTCGCGATCGTTGCCTGGAGGCGGCGATGCTGAGCCCCCGCCTGGTCTGCCTCTGCGCAGCCTGCTTCCTCCTCGGCTGCGGCTTGCTCGCCGAGCGCTCCGACGGCGAGCCCGGCTCGGGCTTCCCGCACAGCGACAACTGGCGCTACGAGCACGGCGAGAACGGCAGCGCCAACCCCACCCCCTGCTTCACCTGCCACGACGAAGAGGCTGAGGACGACGTCGACTACCGGGGCGGCGAGCGCCTGCCGCCCTGCAACGGCTGCCACGTCTTCCCCTTCGATGAGGACGAGACGGCCGACCTGGGCGTCGCTCTGCCCCGGAGTTCGGGATGACCGCGCTCCGACTCACGCTGGGCCTGCTCCTGCTCCTGGGATCCGCCGAAGCGGCCGAGGGGGAGCCCGTCGTGCGCATCGACGGCGGCAGCGCGATGGAGATCCTGCCCTCGCAGGACGGCCAGCCGCGGCTGCGCGTGCGCAACGACCTGCAGCTGCGCGTCCGCCTGCACCCCCGCTGGCGTCTGTTCGCGGCAGGCAACCTGCGCTTCGGGCGCAGCCTGGCTGGAGACGCGCTCAACGACGACGCCATGATCTGGGCCGGCCAGGGGCTGGACGAGGCGGACCTGTATCGCCTGGGCATCGGCTACCGCTCGCCGGACCTGTCCATCACCGCGGGGCGCTTCGTGCGGGTGGCCTACGGAGGCTTCTACCGACTCGATGGTGCGGAGTTTCAGCTCGGTGGCCACGACAAGCCGGTGGGCTTGGACCTCTGGGCCGGGCGCGTCGGACATCCGGAGCCGCTCACGCCCGTGAGCGCCGTCGGAGCGGGTGTCGAGGGACGGTTCTTCCCCCGAGGCGCCCACGGCGGCTGGAGCGGCGTGGCGATCCGCGTCGGCTACGACCTGCACAAGAGCCTGCCGGGGCTGCGCCACCGCTGGCACGCCGGCGCGTCGGCTCGCTCGGGCGCGGGGCACTCCATCTCCGGAGGCGTCCAGGTCGGCCTGCTGCCGCCTGAAGAGGACGAGGAGCTGGAGCTCGGCCTCATCGCGACCTTCGACGGCGTGCTCGTGCCGCACCAGCGCGTGCGCATCGTCGGTGGCTTCCGCTGGGAGGACCTGCCTCCCCCTGGGATCCCCGAGAGCTCGGTGACCGCCATCGAGATCCTGCTGCCGCGCGGCTACGCGGTGGGCATCGCCGCGGTCGAGCTCCACCCCGATCACGTCGCCGTGCGCATCGAAGGCGGTCCGACCGTGCACCCCGCCGAAGAGGGCCCGCCGGACGTCGGCGGCAACGCGAAGGTCACGGCGGAGCTGCCCCTGGGCGCGGCTCACCTCGGCCTGTTCGGGGCGGCGATGAAGGTCTCGGACAGCTCCTTCGCCGGTGGCGGAGCCGGCCTCTCCGGCGTGCTCGGACCCCTGCACCTCAGCGGCGATGTCGGCGCCTACAGCTTCATCGGCCTGGACGGCAAGCCCGCGCCGGTGGCCGAAGGCCGCTTCCAGGCCGAGCTGCTGCTTCCCCTGCCCCGCCGCGTGGGCCCCCTCGGCGGCGAGCTGAAGATCCTCGGCCGGGTGGCCGGTGGCGCAGACCGCCTGCTCGTCCCCTGGGTTCGGGCCGGCTTCGCGCTGCGCGGCTCCCTGGGCATCCACCGCAGGAGCACCCCATGACCCGCTCCCTGCTGCCCATCCTGGCTCTCGTCCTGCTCTTCGCCCTGCCGGCCATCGGCGAGGATGATCCTGGCGAGGCGCCGGCCCTCATCGAGCCGCTGCCGTTCGAGCACACCGTCCACGACGCGTCGTTCGAGTCCCTCGGGCTGACCTGCATCGACTGCCACCCTGTCGGCCTGCGCGCCGAGTCCGGCAAGGTCGAGGATCTGCCGGTCCCGAAGTCCATCTGCCACTCCTGCCACCTGGCCGAGCTCGAGGGCCTGCCGCGCAAGGCCGCCCGGACCTGCAGCGCCTGCCACGCCGACCGTGAGCAGCTGAAGCCCGGGAACCACGGCGTTGGCTGGGAAACCGACCACTGCTTCGAGGCCCGCCGGTTGCGCTCCGGGTGCGGCGACTGCCACGACCCGGGCCAGTGCATCGACTGCCACGACGCGCGCGGCGCGCAGGCCCGGATGCCGCACGCCCCCGGCTTCCGCTCGCTGCACGGCGTCGAGGCGAAGTTCAACGGCGCCCGCTGCGTGACCTGCCACGCGGCGGAGACCTGCGTGCGCTGCCACGAGACGGGGAGCTGGCCATGGTGAAGCTCCTCCTGATGCTCGCGTTCCTGTTGGTCGGCTGCGGAGACACCTGCCCCGAGACGGCCATGACCGAGGGCCCCGAGGGCCTCGTGATCACGCCCGACGAGCACCCCGCCGGCTGGGGTGAGGCCGAGTGCACGACCTGCCACGCGATGGCCGCCCTGCACCGCCGCGGCTGCAGCCCGGGCGTGGACCTCGCGATGGTCCGCGAGCAGGTCGACGCCGAGGGCCTGGACGCCTGCGCGACCTGCCACGGCGACAACGGCGCGCACGACGCCGTGGCGGAGGCGCCATGAGCTGGCGACTTGCCCTGGCGGTGGGGATCGCGACGAGTGCGCTGCTGCTCGGCACGGCGAGCTCCGACGAGCAGGTGAACCCTCACGAGCGGCCCGACGCCTGCCTGTCCTGCCACGACGCGGGCGAGTCCGCGGACGCTGTCGGCCCAGCCCGCCCCGCTCGGGCCAACTGCGAGTCCTGCCACGCGGACGTGGAGATGCACGCCGTCGGGCTGGCGCCCGAGGTGACGAAGATCCCCGAGGGCTGGCCCCTGGAGGACGGCCTGGTCTCCTGCGACACCTGCCACGCGGAGCCTTCCTGCGATGCGCGGCGGAACCAGGAGGCGCCCTGGAAGCGCGGCGGGCCCTACGTCGAGGACGACGGGATGTGCTGGGCCTGCCACGACCGGGGCGACTACGGTCGCTCCGACCCGCACCACCCCGAGGTCCCCCGCGAGCCCTCGGACCCGACCTGCGCCGTCTGCCACAACGTCGTGCCGAAGCCCGGCGCCTCCGCCGCCGAGTCCCACCTGCGTCTGCAGGACGGCGACCTCTGCGCCTTCTGCCACAAGGAGGAGCACCACAGCGGCGCGGACGTGCACCTGGGCGTGGTCGTGGAGTCGGTGGATCCAAAGCTGGCGGGGGCCGTCGCCCTGGACGCGCAGAACAAGATCGCCTGCTGGACCTGCCACGAGATGCACGACGCGACCGCGGCGTCGCCCGCGAAGGCCGTCACCCCCGGCGCCGCCGCCTTGCGCGCGCACATCCGGGCTGAAGACTGGGCGGGGCTGACCCCGGCGGATGTGGTCTGGCCCGCCTCGTCCGAGAAGTCCGAGCACCCACCGCTGCTGGGCTTGGCCGGCGACGGCCCGCTCTGCGCGGCCTGCCACGGAGATGGACCGTGAGTCGCCGACGTCTCCCCACCTTGCTGCTCACGCTGCTGCTCACGGGCTGCTTGGAGCCCCAGCAGGTACCCGACGTCTCGGGCAGCTTGAGCACGATCGGGCTCGCCGACGCGCGCAGCGTGCCCCTCGACGCGGTCGGGCCCACGGACCTCGTGCCCCTGGGCGGGGACCGCGCGTTGGTCGTCGACGGCCACGCCGGGCGTGCCTGGCTCATCGACCTCGCCGGCGACGCTGCCCCGGTCGCGCTCGGCGGCGGCCCGGTCTGGGGCCACCCCGTCCGAGCGACCCCACGGGCGGCGGGCGGCTTCTGGCTGGCCGACCCCGGCGGGGTCGAGCGCGCTCCCGTGCTGTTGGCGGTCGACGCGGAGGGGAAGCCCGTCGGCGCCGTCGAGCCGGCCTGGGCCGACGACACAGAGCAGGAAGCCCTGGCCCCCACCGCCGTGCTCGAGATCGACGGGGCCCTGGTGGTGGGTGATCGCTGGGGTCGCGTGGCGTGGGTCGATCCCGAGACGGGGCAGATCACGAAGCTGCTCGGCGCGGACGGCGAGCAGCTGGGCACGCTGACCGACCTGGTTCCCGCTGGGGACGGCAGCCTGCTCGCCGTCGGCGCGACGGCGCACCTCGTCTACCGGATCGCTGAGGACGCGCAGCCCCTGTTCGGCCGCTTCGGCGAATGGGCGGGCACGCTGCGCCAGCCGAAGTCCATCGCGCTCGCCGGGGAGGACGCCGTGTTCGTGGCGGACTCCGCCCTCGGCGTGGTCCAGCTCTTCGACCTGGATGGGCGCTTCCTCGCGGTGCTCGGCGACGGCGGCGAGGCGATGCACTGGGAGCACCCGCTGGCCGTGCGCGCCCTGGGCCGGGACCGCTACGCCGTGCTCGACGCGGCGACCGCGACAGTCACGTCCTTCCGCATCGATCCCGCCGCCATCGAAGAGGCTCGCTCGCGCGCGAGCCGGCGTGTGCTGCGGGGGCGCATGGTCCCCGACGAGGGCCTGGCCGGGGAGCGGCTCTGCCGGCAGTGCCACGACGGCTTCGTCAACGACAGCCGCCTCGTGTGGGACCCGCGCGCCGTGCACCACCCGGTGGGCGTGGTGCCCGAGCGGGAGCTGCCCCCCTTCTTCCCGCTGAGCGAGGCCGGCGAGATCGTGTGCTCGACCTGCCACTCGCCCCACGGCGTGGTGGACGAGGAGGCGGCCCTCGGGGTCGGCGAGGACGACGACCGCGTCGCGCTGGTCCGGCACGGCTCGGAGGGGCGCGGCTTCACGCGGCTGGCCGTCGAGGACTCCGCTCTGTGCACCGCCTGCCACGAGGACTCGGCGCACGCGTCGGCGCTGTCCCGCCTGGATCTGGGCGGTGGCAGCCACCCGGTCGGCGACAAGCTCGAGCAGGCCATGGCGAAGCGGCCGGGCACGGCGTCCGACGCCCAGACCGATGCCTTCGGCGGCGGCTGCCTCGGCTGCCACGCTGCTCACGGCGGCGCGTCGCAGCCCATGCTCCGGGCGGCGGACGACGGCGTGCTCTGCGTCACCTGCCACGAGGGCCAGGCCAGCGCGACCCGCAGCCACCCGCTCGGCGCCTCGCCCGGCAAGGACATGCCCACCCCGCGGCGCTCCGCGGCGCTGCTGACCGCCCGCGACGGCGGCGTGCTCTGCCGCACCTGCCACGACGCGGTCGGCGGGCGCGGGCGGGCGCTGCTGCGCGAGGCCGAAGATGGCGGGATCCTCTGCCTGGTCTGCCACGACGAGCGAAAAGCCGTGCCCTCGTCGCCGCACGGTCGGGTTCGGGGCCCCTCGGGCCTGCCCTGCCTCGGCTGCCACGACGTGCACGGGCTCGCGGCGGAAGACCACTTCCTGCGCAACGCGGGCCAGGGCACCGACGAGGACCCCCTGGGCTGCCTGTCCTGCCACGGGCCCGAGGGCAGCGCCGCCACGGCCGGCGTGAGCCCTGGTCTGCGCGGCCACCCGCTGGTCGATGAAGCCGGCGGATTGGCCCAGAGCGATCCGCCGCTGCAGGGCTGCCCCACCTGCCACGACGCGCACACCGCCAGCACGGGCAACTCCGACTCGTGCGTCGAGTGCCACGCCGAGCAGGGCGACGCCGACGCGCGCGGCGGGCACGGCAAGGCCGACTGCCTGGACTGCCACCCGGCCCACAGCGAGGGCCCGGAGCCCGTGGTCCTGAGCCGGGACATCAGCCGCCAGTCCCGCCGCTGCCTCGCCTGCCACTCACAGAGCTCCCGCCAGCCCGCCGAGGTGCCCCGGGTCGAGGACTACGAGCACCCCGAGCCCGTGTTCCTGCCCGGCGGTGGCCGCTGGAAGCCCCTCGCCACCCTGCCCCTCTTCGGCGGCGACGGCGAGCAGCTCGCGCCCGGCGACAACGGCGAGCTGGCCTGCGGGAGCTGCCACCGGACCCACGGCCCGGACCCCGAGCACCCCGTGCGCGATCTGCGCCGCCCGGGCTGGGAGCGCTCCTGCTCGGCCTGCCACGGGGACCAGGCCCTGTCGCTCTACCTCTACTTCCACGACTCCGACCGTCGCTCCGAGGAGGGCGCGCCATGAAGACCGTCGGCCTCGCTGTGCTCGCGTTCGTGACCGGCTTCGCGGTCGTCGCCATCACGGTGTCCCAGTCGCAGTTCCTGTGGCACGCCTGGCAGCACGGGGGCTGGTGATGTTTCGACGCCTCCGCGGCTGGATCCGGGGCAGCGCCGCGCACCTGCGCGAGCGCCCGGCCCACCTCGTCTTCGTGGTCTGCGCGCTGCTGGCTGGCGGGCTGGCCGGCGTGCCGACGGGAGAAGGGGTCTACCGCTACACCTGGACGGACTCCCGCTTCTGCGACGACTGCCACATCCACGACTACGCGAACCAGGCCTGGGAGAAGTCCGTGCACGCGGGGCTGACCACCTGCCACGACTGCCACCGGGTCCCCATCAGCCACTACCCGCGCAACCTCTGGCGCGCTGCCTTCGACCGGCCGCAGCGCAAGGACATCCACCGCCCCCACGTCGAGACGGTCATCTGCACGCAGTGCCACCTGCGCGAGGGCCTGGAGGAAGAGTTGACCGGGCCGATGTCGCCGGCCGTGAGGCGGCGCGTGGTCAAGATCGACGACAGCCCCCTGCACAGCCTCCACCTCGACGCCGAGAAGCGCAGCCCGGGCGCCTACCGCGGCGCCGGCGACGACACGGCCGAGAACACCGAGCCGAGCTCCATCGACTGCGTGGACTGCCACGTCTCGCCCGAGGACGAGGCCCACCAGTTCACCGCGACCGCGAGCGGCTGCGTCGAGTGCCACGAGCACCAGTCCGTGGAAGGCCTCGGGACGAACCTGATCGACTGCCGTGAGTGCCACTTCGACGGCTTCCTGGGCACCGTCGCGGGTCCGTATCCACCGTAAAGGCGGCCCGGGTTAGGGTTCACGCCATGGTGGACTCGAAGCCCCGTCGCGCAGGCCGCTCCTGGTTGCTGCCGGTCCTGTTGGTCGCGGGCCTCGCCCTGCTCGTCTTCGACCACCTCTTCTTCCGGGGGATCGTCTGGAGCCTGCGCTGGTCGCTGCTCGGTGGCCTGCTCCTCGTCCTGCTTCCGGGCTTCATGACGCGGGGGGACGCGGGCGCCGCGGCCGGCAACCTGCTGGAGCTTCGCCGCACCAGCTCGCTGCTCGGCTGCCTCCTGCTGCTGGACGTAGCCGCGGGCACGATCTGGGCGACGGGGCGCGCGACGCTCGTGGCGACAGGGACCGGCGGCTGGGAGTGGCGCCACTTCGGCCTGCGTACCTGGGACGATTCCCTGTTCTGGGGGCTTCCGGCCTGGTCCGTGCCCGGGGCGCTGATCTGTGCGCTGGTCGCCATCCCGCTCAGCGCAGCCCTGGCGGAAGGGGCCCACGGACAGGCCGCCCGCTTCGCCCACCCCGTCGCCCTGGTGAACATCGGCGTGGCGGCCACCGCGGGCCCCGTGCTGGAGTCCTTCCTTCAGTTGACCCTGGTCTCGGAGGTCGGGCTCTCCGCCCTGGTCCGCCGCCTCTTCCCGGACCTGATCGCGCCCAACCTGCACGTGACCCTGGCCCTGCTGCTCGGCCTGGAGGTGGCCCTGCTCGCCCTGCTGGGCGTGCTCGCAGACCCCCGTCGTCGCCGGCAGAACCGACAGCCGGAAGCCCTGCTGCACGTGCTCGCGCTGCTCGCCTTCGTGCTGCTCATGCTGCCGGGCTCCGTCCTGCTGCTCGGCGCCTTGGTGGGCCCCCCGGAGCTCGCCCTGGTCCTGCTCTTCCTCTTCGGCGCCAGCCTGAGCACGAAGCAGCACCACGCCCACGCCCTCGACCCGGCTCCTCAGGAGGCGGGCGCCTGGAGCCACCACGCCGACGCCGCCCGGAAGCGGCTGGCGCGGGCTTCGGAGCGCTGGCCCGGGGGGGACGCGCAGCCCGCGGTCGTCGTCTTCGCCCACGGCGGCGGCATCCAGGCAGCGGCCTGGACGACCCGGGTCCTCGAGGGCCTGGCCGAGCGGACCCCCAGCTTCGCCGACCACCTGGTGCTGATGTCCGGCGTGTCCGGCGGCGCCCTCGGCCTGGCCTACTCGACGCTCGATCTCCGCTCCGAGCTGGACCGCCCCTTCGCCCGCGCCGGCACCGCCGCCCGGACCGGGAGCCTCGACGCGCTGACCTGGGCCCTGCTCCACCAGGACATCCTGCGCGCCCCCTTCGCCCGCGAGCGCGACCGGGCCACCGCGCTGGAGCACGACTGGGCGGCCATCGCGGCCGAGCAGGGGCTGCCCTCCAAGACGAAGCTGGGCGATCTGCGGGCCTCGGTGGCCTCGGGCGCCCTGCCCGGCGTGGTCCTCAACTCCACCGTCTTCGAGACGGGCGAGCCCTTCACCTTCTCGCCCCTGGGCTTTCCCCCGCTCGAGGACAACGCGACGGACCCGACCGACTGGTGGGGCGCAGACAACCCCGAGCACCGCGACATCGCCTGGCTCAGCGCCGCCCGCCTCGCCGCGACCTTTCCCTACGTGACGCCCATGGCCTCAGCCGGCCGACACGTGGGCCGCACCTGGAGCCCCGTGCACCGCGGCTACCACTTCGCCGACGGCGGCTACTTCGACAACGCGGGCATGTTCACGGCGGGGCGGTGGATCGACGCGGTGCTGCAGGAGCTGCTCGAGTCCGAGGCCTGCTCATCGCTCCTGCTGGTCGAGATCAACGGCTTCCAGGAGGGCGAGGCGCCCGACGCAGCGAGCGCCTTCTCCAGCAACTGGCTGGGCCCGGCCTCGCTGCTCGTGCGCGAGCGCACCTCGTCCCAGCACGTGCGGAACGCGCGCAGCATCGACGAATTCGAGCAGCGCTTCGACGGCCAGTTCGAGCACCTGGAGGTCCGCTGGCCCAAGGAGGTCGGCGACGGGCGCCAGCCGCTCACCTGGCAGCTGAGCGAGGCGCAGATCCGGGATGTCGAGGAAGCCTGGCAGACCTGGCTGAGCGCTCACGACAAGGACCTGGACGCCTTCGCCGAGTCGCTGCCCGGCTAGCCACTCAGGGGCAGGGGGTGTCCGTCGTCCACGCCGCTCCCCAGATCAGTGCGTCGAGCCCGTTGCCCGAGTCGTCCACCGCGGTGACGCCCGCTCCATCATCGAAGTGGTAGAGCAGCACGGTGTCCGAGTCCGCGACGGGCGCGATGTCCGGCGTGAAGGGAGCGCTGTAGACCGCCTCGTCCGAGAAGCGCACCTCATCGATCAGCCCGTCGAAGGGGTCGATGTGATCGCTGCCGTGGGCGCCGACCAAGATGCCGGCGCCGACGCCCAGCGAGGCACCCGCCACCCCGCCGCCGGCCGCCTCCCCGTTGACGTAGAGGGTCATGATGCCGCTCGCTGAGTCCCGGGCGCAGGCGAGGTGCGTCCACACGTTGTTGAAGTTCGTCGGCCAGGGCACCTCGGGGCCGCGCCAGGACGAGCCGTCTCGGGCCTGGCACATGAGCGTGTTGCCGTCGATCTTGAGGAACCAGGCTGCGGCCGAGGCGTAGGGGCTCGTCGGTCCACGGGCCAGGATCGTGCCCTGGCTGCCCTTGATCCAGGCTTCGATCGTCCACTCGACGGTGTCCATGTCGTTGTCGAAGGGCGTCTGGATGTAGTCGGTGCCCCCCTCGAACTCCAGCGCGTAGGGGCTGCACCCATCGGCTGCGTCGTCGTCGTCTCCGGGCAGGTCGAGATCGCCCTCGCAGACGCTGTCGGGGGTCCAGCCCGCTCCCCAGATCTGGGCGTCGTGTCCGTAGCCGGAGTCGTCGAACGCCGTGGTGCCGGAGTCCTCGTCGAAGTGGTAGAGCAGCAGCGTGTCCGGGTCCGCCAGATGGGCCACCGGCGGCGTGAACGGGCCGGTGTACCGGACGCCGTCGGTGTAGCGCACCTCGTCGATCGCGCCGTCGAAGACGTCGTCCTGGTAGCCGCCATGCGCGCCGACCTGCACGCCCTGTCCCACGCCCACGGAGCTCCCGCCGGCTCCGAAGCCAGCTTCCTCGCCGTTGACGAAGACGGTCACGAGGCCGGTCGCGGAATCCCGGACGCAGGCCACGTGCGTCCAGATGTCGTTGAAGTTCGTCGGCCAGGGGATGGACGGACCGCGCCAGTTCGAGCCGCTCCGGCCCTTGCACTCGAGCGCGTTGCCGTCGATCTTGAGGTACCAGGCTGCGGCGGAGCTGTTCTCGTTCGTGGGCCCCCGCGCGGCGATCGTGCCCTGGCTGCCCCGAACCCAGGCCTCGATGGTCCACTCGTCGGTGTCCATGTCGTTGTCGTAGCCCGACAGCACGTAGTCATCGACCCCGTCGAACTCCAGCGCGGAGGGGCTGCACTCCGAGGAGGCCGAGTCGTCGTCGTCCCCAGGCGCGTCGAGGTCGCCCTCGCACACGCTGTCGGAGCTCCAGGCGGCCCCCCAGATCGAGGAGTCGAGGCCGTTGCCCGAGTCGTCGATCGCCGTGACGCCCGAGCCCTCGTCGAAGTGGTAGAGCAGCACGGTGTCCCCGTCCGGAACGTGGCTGACAGCCGGCGTGAAGTCGGCGGTGTACATCACCTCGTCCGAGAAGCGCACCTCGTCGATCAGGCCGTCGAAGACGTCGTCCTGGTAGCCGCCATGCGCGCCGATCTGCACCGACTGCCCGACGCCCAGCGAGGAGCCGCCGGCCCCGGCGCCGACCTGCTCCCCGTTGAGGAAGACGGTCACCATGCCGGTTCCCGCGTCGCGCGTGCAGGCCACGTGCGTCCACTCGTCGTTGAAGTTCGAAGGCCAGGGGACTTCGGGGCCGCGCCAGTTCGAGCCGGTCCTGCCCTTGCACTCGAGCAAGTTGCCG
>JAJDAI010000790.1 GCA_029261955.1 Deltaproteobacteria bacterium
GGCGCTGGAGCGCGGCGAGGGCGAGGGTGTGCTCCAGGTCCGCGTCGACATCGACGCCGACCGCATGGCGGCGCAGATCGAGCGGGTCGTGGGCCTGCAGCCCCGATCACCCTGGGCAGAGCAGCTTCGCCTGGCCATCGCCGAGGGCTACAAGCGCCTGCTCAAGCCCTCGATCGACAAGGAGGTCCGCAGCTCGATCCGGGACTGGGCCGCGGACGAGGCCGCCACCGTCTTCGCGGCGAACCTGCGCAACCTGCTGCTGTCGGCGCCCTTCGGCCTGCGCTCCGTGGTCGGCATCGACCCGGGCTTTCGCAGCGGCTGCAAGTGCGCGGCGCTGGACGGTACGGGCCGGCTGCTCGGGCACACGACCGTGGACCCGCACACGAGCCGCGACGCCTCCCGAGCGGCCGAGGCCCTCGTGGCCTTCGTGCGCCGCCACCGGGCCACGGCCCTCGCGGTGGGCAACGGCACGGCCGGCCGGGAGACCCTGGCCTTCGCCACGACGGCGCTGCGCGAAGCCGGCCTCGACGAGGTCCTGGTCGTCTCCGTCAACGAGAGCGGGGCGAGCGTCTACAGCGCCTCGGAGATCGCCCGCGAGGAGTTCGGCGAGCTGGACCTGACCGTGCGCGGCGCCATCTCCATCGGGCGGCGGCTCCAGGACCCGCTGTCCGAGCTGGTGAAGGTCGATCCGCGGGCACTGGGCGTCGGCCAGTACCAGCACGACATCCCCGAAAAGCTGCTCGCCGAGCGGCTGGCCTCGGGCGTCGCCAGCTGCGTGAACCACGTGGGGGTCGAGCTCAACCTGGCCAGCGCGCCCCTGCTGGAGCACGTCTCCGGCATCGGCCCGGTGCTCGCGCGGCGCATCGTGAAGCAGCGCGACGAGCGCGGCGCCTTCGCCTCACGGAGCCAGCTGCTGAAGGTGCCCGGCCTGGGCGCGAAGACCTTCGAGCAGGCCGCCGGCTTCCTGCGCATCCGGGCCGCCGCGAACCCCCTGGACAACTCGGCGGTGCACCCCGAGCGCTACCCCCTGGTCCGGCAGATGGCGAAGGACCTCGGCGTCGCCGTCGGCGCCTTGGTCGGCGACGCGGCGCTGCTGGCCCGCATCGACCTGCAGCGCTACGTCGGCGGGGACGTCGGCGAACCGACCCTCGAGGACATCCTCCACGAGCTCGCGCAGCCGGGCCGCGACCCGCGCGACGCCTTCGAGGCCCCGCAGTTCCGCGAGGGGGTCAACGCGGTCTCCGACCTGGAGGTGGGCATGCGCCTGGAGGGCGTCGTCACCAACGTCACGTCCTTCGGGGCCTTCGTGGACGTGGGCGTGCACCAGGACGGCCTCGTGCACGTCTCGAAGCTCGCCGACCGCTTCGTGCGCGACCCGCACGAGGTCGTGCGCGCGGGGCAGCGGGTCACCGTGACCGTCGTGTCCATCGACCTGGAGCGCGAGCGGGTCTCCCTGTCGATGCGGTCCGAGTAGGGGCTACTCCCCGCAGACCTCGACCAGCCCCAGGGAGGTCGAGAAGTCCTGGGCGATCGCGAGCAGCGAGCCGTCCCGGGCCATGCGCCTCGGCAGCGAGGGCACCTCCGGCCAGAGCGCGGCGGTCAGGGTCGTCGCCGTGGGGATCGTCGTGCCCAGCGGGTCGTAGTCGGCGCGGAGCATGCCGCTCTCGCTGTTGGCCAGGAGCAGCTCGCCGTTGAGCAGGTCGATCTGGAAGGGCCCGTCGTCGGCGTCGAAGGCGGAGATCCAAGGCGCGTCGCCCACCCAGGTCGAGGTGCCCGCCGCCGGGTCGAGCAGCGAGATGCCGGCAGCCTCCGCGACCCACCCGTTGGTGGTCTGGGGCACGAGCCAGCCGCCGTCCGTCCAGAGCGGTCGGTGCGGGGTGCCGGGCAGGTCGACGGTGAGCATCGGCGCGAGCGGATCCACCGGCACGAGCAGGGCGTCCCCGGTCCAGCTGCCCACGAGCGCCACGCCGTCGTGCAGGCCGAGCCCGGTGGCGGCGGCCGGCACCGCCGACCACTCGCGGGTCTCCCCGGGCACCAGGGCGTTGGCGACGACCTCGAAGAAGCTCACGGACTGCGAGCCGACCACCGCGATGGCGTCGCCGTCCACGGCGATGTGCGAGGCGTCGTGGCTCAGCTGGGCTCGCGATCCGAGGGCGCTGCCGCTGGCGCCCTGCTCCACGAGGAGGAGGTGCCACTGGTTCATGGGACCGGCCGAGCTCTGGCCGATGGCCGCGAAGCCCCAGCTGGCCTCAGCGAGGTCGCCCCACTGGCCCCAGGGGCCGACTTCGAGGGAGCCGTGGCCGCGGAGGTAGACGGGCAGGTCGGGGTCGCTGACGTCGTGGATCTCCAGCTCGACCGCCGTGGCGATGGCCAGGCGCTCGGTCGGCGGGTGGAAGCCGAAGCCGAAGAGGCTGGAGCTGAGCTGCGTCCCGATGGTGGCGTGGGGGATCCACTCACAGCCGGTCGCGTCGTCGTCGTCAGCCGCCGAATCGTCGTCGTCAACGGCGTCGTCGTCGTCGTCCGCCGAATCGTCGTCGTCCGTTGCGGCCGAGTCGTCGTCGTCGACCGCGTCGTCGTCGTCCGCGGTGGCGTCGTCGTCGTCCGCGCTGGCGTCGTCGTCGTCCACCGAGTCGTCGTCGTCGCTGTCCTGGGGGCAGCCGAGCAGGCCGCAGAAGAGCAGGGTCAACCAGAGCTTGTGCACATCACCTCCGCGCATGCCCGGCATGAGAGCACGACGCGTGCCGACCGAGCGGGCGCGATCAGCCCGGCTTCAGGGCGCGAGGCTCGGCTCGGGGACCAGCGGTCGGGGGATGGGCACGTCCTCGCCGCTGCGACCGCGTCGGGCCATCTGGCCGTAGCGCAGCCAGGAGGGGGACCGGCGCTTCTCGCCGCGGAGCCGCGCGATCTCCAGCTCCCGCTCGCGCACGCTGCGGTACTCGGCGACCGGGTCCGTGCGCACCGTCGGCAGACCCTCCGCCACGCGGGCGCGCACGAGCCGCTCGTCCAGGGCCAGCTCGGTGCAGCGCACGCCCCAGTGCTCCGCCATGGAGCACATGCCGCGGGCCTGGAGCCCCTCGGTCGCGACCGCCACGGGCCCGTAGCCGAGCGAGGCGGCGAGGTGCAGCGAATAGGCCATGTTCTCGTCGGTGTGCAGGGCCTGCGTCTCGGTCGCGATGGCCTCCGCCGGCACGCCCAGCGCGACGGCGCC
>JAJDAI010000080.1 GCA_029261955.1 Deltaproteobacteria bacterium
CCGACGCGGAGAGCATGCGCCCGAGGTAGTCCTGGCCGCGCTCGTCGAGCACGTCGGCGTAGCGATCCCGCAGCCGCGCGCCGAAGGCCTGGACCTTGCGCAGCGGCTCCTGCAGGTCGTGCGATGCGACGTAGGCGAAGCGCTCCAGCTCGGTGTTGGAGCGGGCGAGTCGCCCCTCGGACTCGTGCAGCGCGATGTTGGAGCGGGCCAGCTCCTCGGCCCGATCGGCCTCGGCGTAGGCCCGCGCGTAGTCGACGAGCAGCCCCAGCAGCGGCACCAGGTAGGCCACCACCTTCAGGCCGTGCCCGATGTTGAAGTGGTGGTCGAAGAGGGCGCTCGAGCCGAAGGCCATGTGCGCCTGGGTGGCCAGGTGGGGGACCGCGGACAGCCACAGTGCGAGCGAGAAGGAGCTCCGGATGCGGCGGTGCAGGGCCGGGAAGACCACCGCGGCGGCCAGCAGGTAGACGAGCCCCGGCACGACGTCCCAGGGCCGGGTGACCGCCGCGCCCGGGAACATGGTCCGCGGCAGGTCCTGGGCGGAGGCGGCCAGCACGACGGTCGCAGCGGCGAGCGCGCCGAAGAGCACGACGGAGAGCGTCACGAGGCGCGCGTTGCCGGCCCGCGTGCGGCCCCCGAGGCGCGCGAGCACGAGCCCCGCGCCCAGGACCAGGATCAGGGCGTTGAAGAGGCGGCAGAGCGCCCAGGTGAAGGGCACGAAGTCCACCGGATCGGCCGAGCCGATCAGCCGGTCGGCGGCGAGGGTGTGGAAGCCGTCCATCAAGCCGGCCGTCAGCAGCGCGGCGCCCACCACCGGCGTGACGTGGTCGCCGGTGATCCGGTAGTGCAGCGCCGCGAGCACGAAGCAGAACACGGCGGCGCACAGCGCGCTCCACTCCAGCAAGGTGTGCACGTAGCTGCCGGCGAGGGCGCGCATGATCAGGTGGGTGGCCTCGGCCACGGACAGTGTCGCGAGGGCCAGGTGGTCGAGGGGCTGGACCTCCGTGCCGAAGTCGAGCCCCAGCAGGGTCGCCAGGAAAGGGAGCGCCGAGACCAGGGCCACGGCCACGAAGAGTCGGCGCGGGCTCACCCGTCCCCCCCGATGAGCGAGTCGACGAAGGCGAGCACGCCGGCGATGCGGAAGGGCTTCGAGAGGATCGGCTCCCCCTGCTGGTCCTCCGCCCGCGCGGCGACCGCCCGGTGGCCGTAGCCCGACATCAGGGCCACCAGCTGCTGCGGTCGCTCACGGCGCATCGCCTCGGCCAGCTCGAAGCCGTCGAGGTCGGGCATGGTGACGTCGGTCAGGACGAGGTCGAAGGGCCCCTCCCGGCCGAACAGCTCGAGGGCCTCGATGGGGCCGGTCGCCGTGACCACCTCGTAGCCGGCCGCCGACAGCGCCGCCTGCGCGACCGTGCGGATCGGGGCTTCGTCGTCGACCACAAGCACCCGTCCATTGCGGCTGCGCAGCCCGGCCGCGGTGCTCTGGGGGTCCTCGGCGAGCTCGCCATCGGGGGGCTCGCTCATGGAGTCGAGGGAGATGTCGATCGTGGTCCCGACGCCCGGGGCGGTCGTCAGCTCGAAGGCCCCATCCATCTGCTCGACCGCGCGCCGGGCGATCGGCAGGCCCAGGCCGGTGCCCTCGCCCAGCGGCTTGGTGGTGAAGAAGGGGTCGAAGGCGGTCGCGAGCACCGCATCGCTCATGCCGCATCCGTGGTCCTGGACCCGGATCCGCGCCGTGCCCGCGACCGCGGACAGCTCGATGTCGACGAGGTCTCCCCCGGCGTCCCGGGCGTTGCCGACCAGGTTGAGCAGCGCCTGCTCGAGCCCCGAAGCGTCCGCGGCCACCCAGGCGGGCCGGGAGGGCAGGGTCAGCTGGAGGCGCGCGCGGCCCTGCAGCAGCTGCTTCACGGCCGGCTCGAGCCCCGTCAGCCAGGCACCCAGCTCCAGCGGCCCGAGCGCCGGCTCCGCGCGGCGGGCGAAGGTCAGCAGCTGCGAGGTCAGCTCCGCCGCCCGCTCGGCCGTCCGCAGCGCCTCCCGCACGTGGCGCCGCGAGCTCTGCGCGCCCGTGTCGGGCAGGCCCGCCAGCTCCAGGTGGCCGATGACACCCCCGAGCAGGTTGTTGAAGTCGTGCGCAATGCCCGCGGCCAGGCGGCTCACCAGCGACTCAGCGGCCCGGGCCGAGTCGACGAGCGACTCGGTCGCCTGGGGCTCGCCCGTCGTGTCCCGCATCCAGACCAGCTTCGCCGGCCGGGCCTCCCAGGTGCTCATCGCGCTGCGCACCGCGACCTGCCTGATCTGGCCGTCCGGGCGGAGGATGTCGATGAGGGCCTGGTCGGGGTCCAGCTCGACCCCGAGGTCTCCGCCTCGCAGCTCCGCGAGCGGGCGGTCGAAGAGCTCCTCGGCGGCCGCGGTCGCGAACAGCACGCGACCGTCCTCCCCCAGCACCAGCAGGCTGTCCGCTTGCAGGGCCCGCGCGTGCTCCCGGAGGCGCTGGGCCAGGCGGTGGGCTTCGATCGTGTAGCGCAAGCAGCGCCGGAGCCGCTCCGGGGACAGGTCGTCCTTGGGCAGGAAGTCCGAGGCCCCCGCAGCCAGCCCTTCGTCGGCCACCGTGGGGTCGTCGAGGCCCGTCATCAGGATCATGGGGACGGTGATCCCGGCTTCCCGGGCCCGCGCGATCAGCTTGATCCCGGAGCCGTCGGGCAGCCTCCAGTCGACGATGTAGACGTCGAAAGCGCCGGGCCGGGTCGCCCCGAGCGCGTCGGCGAACGAGCACGCTCGGCTGAGCTCCGCACCCGACTCCGCGTCGGAGAGCGCGATCGCCAGCAGCTCAGCATCGATGTCGTCATCCTCGACGTGCAGGACCCGCAGCGACTCCCCAGTCATCTGTCCCCGTCTCCCTCCTGAAGGCTACCACCTCGGCCACCGGGGTCCCCGGTGGAGCCGGGGTGGGAGCGAGCGCGGCGTGGCGCCGGGAACGTCCAGGCCAGGTGGAGGCGAAGGAGCGGGAACGGGGGTCCGCGAGCTTGTGCTACGCCCTACCCGTCCACCTCAGCCGCGAGCTGGGACTGGCCGGTGCTCAGCAGCTCCTCGGGCACGGTCTCTGCGGCGGGCACCACCAGGACCGGGCAGGGCGAGCCGGCGAGGATGCCGTCGATGTGCCTCGCCTGGAACAGCTTGTTCAGGCCGGAGCGCCGCTCGTCCCCCACCACGATCATCCAGGCCCCGATCTGCCGGGCGACCTCGACGATCGTCTCCGACGGCGCGCCGAACTCCAGGACCCGCTCGGTGTCCACGTCCAGGCTGCGCAGGAGCTCCACGAGCCGGTCCGTGTGCCGCGTCGCGTCCTGGCGCAGCAGGTCGGCGGCGCTGAGGGAGGTGCCCTTCGACTCCACCGTGGCCGAGGCCGGCACGCCCGGCGGCAGCTTCATCACGTGCAGCAGGGTCACCTGCGCACCCGAGCGGCGGGCGATGTCGGCGGCGGCGTAACAGATCTCGTCGGCGGCGCCCTTGAGCGGCACGGCGACGAGCAGGGGCAGGGTCGGTGACATCGGCGGGCTCCTCGGTGGCGGCGATCTTACGGGGCTGGAGGCGTCCTTGTGGGACTCCGTGTCCTTCCCCGTCTGCGCCGGACCGGACCAGGGTGCCCCCTCTCGATCATTCTTCCTTGCATTCTATAACGACCGTTCGTTATAAGTCTGTCGAACCCTGGAGAGCCCATGCGCCCGACCCGCTTCCTCGCCGTCTATGCCCTCGTCTCCCTCGGCCTCATCGGCCTCGCGATGGGCGGCTGGTGGACCTTGATGCTCCCGATCTTCGCCTTCGTCTGCATCCCGACGATCGAGATCTTCGTGCACGGCGAGACCGGGAACCTCGACCCCTCGGACGAGCCGACGGTCCTGGCGAACCCCTGGTTCAACCGCATGGTCTACGGCCTCGTCCCCGTGCAGTGGGCGGCCGTGCTGCTGCTGATGGCCGGGATCGCCGGGGGCGCCTTCCCGGGCTGGAGCGTCGTGGGCGCGATCGTCTGCACCGGCACGCTCTGCGCCACGCTCGGCATCAACCTGGGGCACGAGCTGGGCCACCACCGCAGCAAGCGCGACCAGGGTCTGGCGAAGCTGATGCTGCTCAGCACGCACTACATGCACTTCTTCATCGAGCACAACCGCGGCCACCACGCCAACGTCGCCACCGAGGACGACCCGGCCAGCGCCGCCCGCGGCGAGAACGTCTACCGCTTCTGGTTCAAGTCGGTGATCGGCGGCTGGCTGAGCGCCTGGCGCCTGGAGTTCCGCCGCCTCGACCGCCGCGGCGTGTCCCGCTTCAGCTGGCAGAACGAGATGATCCGCTTCCAGGTCATCCAGGTGGGCTCGCTGGTCCTGGCCGGCCTCGTCTTCGGCCCCATCGCCGCGGCGTCCTGGCTCGTCGCGGGCCTCATGGGCGCGCTGCTGCTGGAGAACATCAACTACATCGAGCACTACGGCCTGCGCCGGGAGCGCCGCGACGACGGCCGCTGGGAGCGCGTGCGCCCCGTGCACAGCTGGAACAGCAACCACCCGCTCAGCCGCATCCTGCTCTTCGAGCTGACTCGCCACAGCGACCACCACGCGAACCCGAGCCGCCACTTCAGCGTGCTGCGGCACTTCGAGCAGGCCCCCCTGCTGCCGACTGGCTATTCGGGCATGCTGCTGCTCGCATTTGTTCCGCCGCTGTTCAAGAAGCTGATGCACCCCCGCATCG
>JAJDAI010000791.1 GCA_029261955.1 Deltaproteobacteria bacterium
TGGACTGCGACGACAGCGACGCCGACCGCGCCCCGGGCCTGCCCGAGATCTGCGACGACGGCCTGGACCAGGACTGCGACGCCGAGGACCTGTCCGCCGACGCCGACGCCGACGGCTACGAGGCCGAGGCCTGCGGGGGCGACGACTGCGACGACGCCAGCGCCACGACCTTCCCCGGCGCGGAGGAGGTCTGCGACGGGGTCGACGCCAACTGCGACGGGGCCCCCACGGCCACCGACTCGGACGGCGACGGCTTCGTGGACGCGGGCTGCGGCGGCGACGACTGCGACGACTCGCTCAGCTCCGTCAACCCCTTCGCGGCCGAGGTCTGCAACGGCGTCGACGACAACTGCGACGGCGCCTTCTACGCCGAGGACGGCGGCGAGGTGGACTTCGACGAGGACGGCTCGGCCCCCTGCGCTGGCGACTGCGACGACCAGGACGCGCTCGTCTTCCCCGAGGCGGAGGAGATCTGCGACGGCTTCGACAACAACTGCAACGACGAAGCCGACGAGGGCCTGGAACTCGACGCGGACGGCGACGGCTTCGAGAGCCTGGAGTGCGGCGGCAACGACTGCGACGACACGAAGGACTTCGTGAAGCCCGACGCGGTCGAGATCTGCGACGACACGGTGGACAACGACTGCGACGGCCTCGCGGACGCCGAGGACGCGACCTGCAGCGCGGGCGACGCCGTGGACTGCGAGGGCTGCGAGAGCTCGATGGGCGGCGGCTCGGCCGGTCCCTTCGCTCTGCTCTTCCTGGGCCTGCTGGCGCGCCGCCGCCGGAGCTGAGGGCTCAGCGGCCGGAGGGGATGCCTCAGCCCCCCTTGGCCTTCTCGAGCTCCTCCGCCTTCGCCTTCGCGTCGGCGACGGCCTTGTCGATGCGGATGAAGATCGGGTCGGGCTTGTCGGCGCCGGGCAGGCGGGCCTGTCCGATCGTGGGGTTGGAGAGCCGCTCCTTCGCGGTCGCGCGGAACTCGCTGCCCATGTCGCCCTTCGGCGCCAGCTCGAGCACCCGGTCGTAGCAGGACCGCGCGAGGCCGACGTTGCCCTTGTAGACCTCCATGTCCGCCTGCTTGATCAGCAGGTCCGAGGCCATGACCCGCAGCCCCTCGTCGATGATCTTCTTGCGCTCCGCGTCGCGCCCCTCCCGCGTGAGCAGCAGGGTCTGGAGCTCGTCGGCCCGCACCTTGATGCGCCGGATCAGGTCCCGGATGCGATCGTCCGCGACGTCCTGGAAGCGGTCGATGCTCCACTCGGCCACGGTGCGCTTCCAGCCCGCGCGGATCTCCGGTTCCACCGCGGTCCAGTGGCAGTGCAGGGCCTCGAAGGGAGGTCGCTTCGTGACGTTCCGCAAGGCGATGAAGAGCTTGCGCTCGCCGCGGTTCCGGCGCGCGCGCCCGCCCTCCTCGTGCAGCATCTCGATGACCCCGAGCCCCATGAGCACGAGCAGGGCGCGCAGCAGGGGCCGCTCCTCCATCACGCGCATGCCGAGCAGCTCCTTGATGGTCCAGCCACCCGAGAGGTAGTCGGCGATCAGCAGCTGCTCGTGGGGGTTGAAGTCCAGCCCATCCAGCAGGTGCAGCCGCTCCTTCACCTGCGAGACGTGGTGGTCGTAGTGCTGCTTCATCCTGTCGATGAGCGCGTCGTCTTCGATGCGGTTCGCGGCCAGCCGCTCCGCCTTGAAGAGCAGCCTGACCACGTCGAGGCCCTTGTAGGGGTAGACGTGGCGCAGCTCGTCGAGGGGGTGGAAGGACCACTTGCCGAAGTTCGCGCCGACCAGGCGCTCAGCGATGCGTTCGGCCCGGGCCAGCAGCGCCTTCTGGAGGCCCTGCTCGCTCAGCCAGCCCCGCGAGACGAGGAACAGCCCCGCGGGCATGCCCGTGAACTTCTGGATCCGCAGCGCGGCGCGCCACTTGGCCTCGTCCACGCCGACCTCGCGCACGAAGTCGCTCAGAAACTCGCCGGGGTGCGGGTGGTCGCCGGCGAAGTGCACGGGGCGGCCGTCCACCAGGTAGGCCCAGCGCACCTCGCGGAAGCCGTGGATGACCACCACCCCGGTCTCGTTGGCCGTGTAGAGCTCCAGCAGGGCGTCGCGCCAGCTCGACTCGCCGAGGTCGCCGAAGCGGGCGATGGCGGGCAGCGCCGACTCGGTGTCCAGGCGCGCCGGCCCCGAGAGGGACGCGAGGTAGCGCAGGTCGTCCGGGTCCCCGCTGGGGGCCGAGGACACCGCTGGCGCAGGCGCCGGGGGCGCCGGAGGGGGGCGATGCTGGCCCGGCTTCGGGGGCTTCGCCACGCTCGGGCTGAAGGCCACGGCCTTGATCCTCGAGCGGGAGGGCTGGTGCGGGGGCTGCGGGATGGGGGGAGCCGAAGCCAGGGCCGCCCCGAGGGAGGGAGGCAGCGGCTCCTCGACCGCAGCGGGCTCCTTCTTCGGCTCGATGCGCGGGGTCGGCGGGGGGGCTGTCATGCCCTCCGGGGGCAGGGTCAGGGTGACGGCGTCGGCGTCCGCGTCCTCGTCCGACTCGACCACGACCCGCGGCGGGGCTGCCTCCGCGACGCCCAGCTCCACGAGCGCCTCGCGCGCCTCGTCCGTGAGCGGCGCGAGGTTGGCGACGGTGAAGGCCATCGTCGACTGGAGCACCTGGGCGTCGATGTGGGCTTCGACCGCCGACCAGGTCGCGGCGATCCGGATGTTCAGGATGTCGCCGGGGTGCGCCGGGGGGTGGACGGGCGTCGCGAGCGCGCCGTGCTTGATGTAGCGGTTCCAGGCCGTCTCCAGCTCGGCCACGGTCTCGTACCGAACCAGAACGTCTCGCGTCTCCACGCTCACTCCTACAGCTCGTCCCGCGTCCAGCCCACGAGCAGCATCCCAAAGGCCCCCCAGCTTGGGAAGCGTTGAGCAGGGGTCGCGGGTCTGCCATGCTCGCGCGCGGTGGCCGATCTCCCCGACTCCGCTGACGATCCTCGATCTCGCATGCAGCGCGCGCTCGCGGCGGCAACGCAGACGCTCTTCGACGCGTTCTGGCCCCACTCCCGGCCGACCGCCTTCTACAGCCGCGCGAAGGGCCGGGCCGATCCCATCTACCTCGAGGCCCTGATCCACCTGCGGGCCGA
>JAJDAI010000792.1 GCA_029261955.1 Deltaproteobacteria bacterium
GGCGACCCCAAGCAGGCCATCTACCGCTTCCGAGGCGGCGACGTCACCATCTTCGACCAGGCGATCGAGGACCTGGGAGACCCGCTGCGCGTCGCCTTCTCCTACAACTTCCGCAGCCTGCCGGGCCTCATCGAGACCTTCAACGACCTCTTCGGCTGGCTCCTGGCCGCAGACGGCCCCGATCGCCCGCCCTGGGAGGCGCCCTTCGAGCCGCTCCAGGCCCGCCGCGAGGGTCCCTCGTCGGTCGACGTGCACTGGATGGATGGCGAGGGCCTGGCCGACGAGAAGGCTGACGCCGAAGCGGAGCGCCTGGCCGAGCTGCTGCCCGCGCTGCTCGAGCAGACCGCGGTCCACAAGGGGCACCAGGTCGCCATCCTGCTCCGGCGCCGCAAGCACCTCAGGCGCTTCGCGGCCGCGCTGCGGCGGGCCGGCGTGCCCCACCTCGTGGCCGGCGGACGTGACTTCTTCGGCAACCAGGAGGTGCTCGACGTAGGCGACCTGCTGCTCGCCCTGTCCCACCGCGATGACGGCGTCTCCTTGCTCGGCTGCCTTCGCGGTCCCTTCCTGGCCCTGGAAGACGCGTGGCTGCTCTGGCTCGCGCGGACCGGCGGCCACGGCCCCGAAGCGCTGCGCCGGGGCTGGGATGCCGTCCTGCGCGGGATCGCGGATCCGGAGCACCTGCCCGAGGGCTGGCGCGAGCTCCCGGCCGCCGGTCAGGAGGCGATCCGGGCCGCGGCCACCCGCTTCCTGCGCTGGTCCCAGCTGCGGCGCCGCGTCCCGCTCTCGGCCCTGCTCCGCCGCATCCTGACCGAGACCTCGGTCGCCCACCTCTTTGCCCGGCAGGACCCCACGGGGCAGGTGCTCGCGAACCTGGAGAAGCTCCTGGCCCTCGCGGTCGACTACGACGCGCGCGGCACGGAGGGGGCGGCCGACTTCGGGCTGCACCTGCACGAGCAGGGCGAGCTGGGGGTCGACGAGGGTGAGGCGGCCCTGGACGCGACGGCCCCCGTGATCCTGATGACGGTGCACGCGAGCAAGGGCCTGGAGTTCCCGGCCGTGGTGCTCCCCGACCTGGGGGCGGACATCCTGGTCACCGACGCCGGCCCGCTGCGGGTCGGGCGCCTGCACGGCCAGTGGGTGGCGGCGCCGAAGCCCCGGCTGGTCCTGGACGGCACCCGCGAGCCCCGCGACCTGCTGCTCCGCCTCCTGCTCAAGCGCCAGGTGGACGCCGAGGAGCAGGCCGAGGTGAAGCGCGTGCTCTACGTGGCCTTCACCCGCGCGCGGGACCGCCTGGTCCTGCTGCTGCCGCACGGGAAGTACAGCCGGGGGGTGGAGGGGTCGAAGACCTGCGCCGAGTGGCTGCGCTCCTGGCTCCCGACCGGTCCGGCGCTCAACGAGATCGAGGACGTGCAGGCCGGCGCCGCGGGGATCCCGGAGATCGCAACCCCGCCGGACCTCGAGGCGACCCGCCGCGCGCTCGAACCCCTGCCCCGCCGCGAGCAGCTGCGGGTCCTGCCCCACTCGCTCGTCGGGGACCGCGCTCCCCTGGAGACCCAGCCGGGACCCGCGGGCCCCCCGGCCAACCCGGCCCTCGGCCGCCTGCGCGGCGACGTCGTGCACGCCTGCCTGGAAGACGGGATCACGGCGCCCTCCGCGGCGACAGCGGCCCGGGCCGAGGTGGCGCTGGCGAAGGCGGGCCTGCTCGACGAGCCGAACCTGCGCTGGCTGCGCCACGAGCTCGCGGAGCACCTGGCGGGCTACCGAGCCGCCGCGCCGAGCCCCGAGCTGTCCTACGCCGAGGTCGGCTTCAAGCTGCCCCTGCCCGACGGCGCCTGGCTCGAGGGGGTCATCGACCTGCTCTACCGCGACCCGGAGAACGAGCGCTGGGTGGTGCTCGACTACAAGTCCAACCGCGGCCCCATGGCGCCCCTCAGCGCCCACTACCGCCCCCAGCTGGTCGCCTACGCCTGGGCCGCCGCGCGCATCCTTCCGGAGGTCCGAGACGGCGGCTGGCCCATCGCCGGCGAGCTGCTGTTCACCGGACACGGCCGCCGGGTCGAGGTCTTCGGCAGCACGACGCCCGCCGAGCTCGAGGCCGAGTTCGCCGCCCTGCGCTGAGCCCCGCTCAGTCCGCGCTCAGTCCGCGCCCAGTCCCCGCTCAGTCCGCGCTCAGCGGCTCCACGCCCAGGGTCTTGCAGGTCGGCGACTTCGGCACCTGGTCCGCCGGCGGCGAGGTGCCGATCACGCGGTCCGCGAAGGTCATCGACACCCCGAACCAGTGCTTCTCGCTCTTGAAGTGGTGCAGCACGTGGTGCCGGCAGACCCGCTGGTAGAAGCCGATCTTCGGCGTGTACTGGATGTGCGCGAGGTAGTGGCTCCACTCGTAGTGCAGCGCCAGCAGCAGGGTCGCAGCGATGCCCGTCCAGGCCTGGGACGCAGGCAGCAGCAGCAGCCAGGGCGCGACGATCGCCGGCGCCGCGTAGAGGTAGGTGTGCACCGGGATGAACAGGAGCAGCAGCTCATTGGGGTTGCGGTGGTGCGTGCGGTGGGCGCGCGCGTTGGCGGGGTCGATCGTGATCCCCAGGACCACTCGAGGGGTCCAGTGCAGCAGCAGCACGTGGATCAGCCACTCCACGAAGGGCCAGGCGGCGATGAGGCCCAGCGGGATCGCCGCGTCCACCCAGGACCAGCTCGGGAGCGTCGCGCGGTAGCCCGTCGCGCCCACGGCGCCCAGCAGCAGCAGCATCGGGCTGGCGAAGCCGACGAATACGCGCCACGCCGCCCCGAGGGTGCGCGGAGAAGGAACGGCCTCGGTGCGAGCGGACACGCCCCCAATCCTAGCGGGACTCCACCCGCTCCGAGCGGCCCCTTCCCGAGGCCGTGATCCCCGTCAACAGGGCGCTTGACGGCCCTGGACGGCCTCCCTATAAGCCGGGTTGGTCCACCGGTTCAGGTGGGTCGCGCCGTCGACGGGGGATCGTTGGGGCCGAGGCATCCGGCATTCGGAGGTCGCTCGGCTCAACGCTCAGGGTCGACGCAGGTGGGCATGCAGTTCAACCCCGAAAACCCGCTGATCGTGCAGGGGGACGGCTCGCTTCTGCTGGAGGTCGACAACGACCTCTACGGCGAGGTGCGCGACTTCCTGGCTCGCTTCGCGGACCTGGAGAAGTCGCCCGAACACATCCACACCTACCGCATCACCTCGCTGTCCCTCTGGAACGCCGCGGGGGCCGGGCTGCACGTCGACGAGATCGACGCCGGCCTGCGCCGCTTCAGCAAGTACGAAGTGCCGCGCAAGGTC
>JAJDAI010000793.1 GCA_029261955.1 Deltaproteobacteria bacterium
CCCAGTTCTACGAGGAGGACGGCGCGGAGTTCATGAGCCCCTACCTGAGCCTCGACTACGCCTGCCGGCGCTGCCACATGGACGGGGCCGGTGCCTACCCGAAGACCGACGAGGAGCTCCGGGACGCGGCGCGGGGCTTCCACGACCCCGCGGACTGAGCCCACAGCCCGGCGCTACCGGGCCTCCACCCCCTTTCCTCCCCCGAGGTTCCGCGTCGCGAACATCAGGGCGGCGGTCGCGCTCAGCAGCAGGCCCGCGCCGGCCAGCAGCGCGTAGTCCTCCATGCGCAGGATCGAGTAGAGGACCGCGTAGAGGCCCGCGAGCAACACCCCGACGAGGCCCGCGCGCCGGAGGCTGCGCAGCGCCGCGCCCGTGTAGAGCGAGATCATCCCGACGACCGCCGCCGCCGCCGCCAGGTAGCCGGTCGCGAAGGACGTGTGCTCCGCCAGCGCCAGCAGGGTCACGTAGAAGAGGCAGAGCGCCAGGCCCACCAGGCCGTACTGCATGAAGTGCATGCGCACGCCGGCGACGAGCTCGAAGAGCACGAAGATGAGGAAGGTGAGGAAGACGAAGAGCAGCCCGTAGCGCACGGCGCGTCCGACCTTGTCGTAGAGCGCGACCGGCTCGAAGAGATCGACCCCCGCGAGGCCCTCGCTCAGGTCGTGCTGCTCCTGCTCCAGGGTCCACTGCTGGGGGTAGTTGCGGGTGAGGTGGGGCACCGTCCAGCTCGCTTCGAAGCCCGACTCGTCGATGCTTCGCTGCTTCGGCGAGCCCTGGAAGCTCGGGTGCGGCCAGGGCGATCGGATGGTGACGTCCGTGTTCTTCGCCGTCGGCGCGAAGCGCACGCCACCGCTGCCGCGCAGGGTCATGTCGATGGAGAACTCGTAGGCATCGGGCTCCCCGCTCAGCCCCGGCAGCGGCGCGTGGAATCCGCTGGGCAGCACGTCGGTGATGCGCGCCCCGGGCGCGAGCTCGGCCTGGTGACCCGCCCACTCCAGAGGCCTGATCTCCGCGATGGCGCCGGTGTCGGACAACCCCATGACCCAGATCGCCTTGCTCCACTCGACGCGCTCCAGGTGGTCGCTCAGGGCCGCGACGTCGAGGGTGCCGAAGCGACCGGTCATCGTGATGTCTGCGGTGTAGACGAGCGACTCGTAGATGCCGCGGTAGCGCCGCTCCTCCTGGAGGTCCATCTCCAGATCGAGCGCGTCGGGCAGGAAGACCGCGCGGCGCGCGAGGTAGGTGACCGTCGGCACCTTGTGCGGCACCCCGCCCTCGTCCACGACCGTCTCGATCTGGCGGTGGGCGTCGACGTAGGGCACCACGAGCAGCGGCCCCTGCAGCACCTGGTCCTGCCCCCAGGTCGAGGCCATGTCGCGCAGCACGCCCTGGTAGCGGTCGCCGCGGTCGTCCACGAGCCCGCCCACGAAGGCGAGCGGGATGAGCATCAGCAGCCCCAGCAGGCCCACGGCGCCCAAGCGCATCAGGAGCACGGATTCGGGCGAGAGCTTCGGTCGGTCGGTGGTCTTCTCCACGGAGGAGCCTTGCCGTGGGGCGCAGTCCCGCCTGCCCAACGCCCCAGGCACCCGGGACCTTCCCCGTCCCCGCCCCAGAACGGAAAGAGCCGGGCCCTTTTGGGGGGCCCGGCTCACTCCTTGGGTTCATCCAACTCGCCGAAGCGAGTCGATGTTCAGATCAATCGGTGGGGGTGTCCGTCCATACGCCTCCTCGATCGTCAGAGAGCTCTTCCATCGAACCGGCGTTGAAGCCGTTCGGGGGAGTGCTGGTGTCGCTGGCGAGGATGGTGTGGCAGTCAGAGCAGGCGCTCGTGCCTGCGGCGACCGCACCGGCTCCGCCATGGACCTGGTCAACAACCGCGCCGGTGACGGGGTCGTTGAAGACCTTGCCCTCGGCCTCGTTGACGCCGCTCAGGAACTCCCAGGAGTTGATGCCCGGCTGGAAGAGCTGGACGCGCGTCATGGGGAACTGCTCGAGGTCGTCCCAGTCAGGCAGCGGGTAGGAGCCGCCGTTGCCGGTCAGGTCGGTGGCCTCGACGTCGCCGCCGCCGCCGAGGGAGACGGTCATCGGGAAGGAGATGTAGTGGTCGCGAGTCGTGTACTCCCAGAGGTGAACCTCGAAGCCCACCTCGTAGGTGCTGCCAGCCACCATGGCGACGTCGTCGTCGTTGCCGGTGTCGAGCAGGCGCTGCATCTGGACCTTCCAGACGCCGAGCTCACCGTCGGGGGACTGCGGGACGAACTCGGTGCCGAACGCGGTGATGTCAGCGCGGGAGCCGTCGCCAGCGCGGAGGATGCGGCGCGGAACCGTGTCGCCATCCTGCGGCACGTAGCCCATGAGCACGGCCTCGTCGTAGGGCATCTGCGCGGGGTTCGGAGCCGTGTGGCCCATCAGCTCGGCGGTGTCGTCGACCATGTAGTACCAGGGAGTCTCCCAGAACTCGTCCCAGTCGAAGACCCAGTTGCCCCACGTGGTGGCGGGGTCGAGCAGCATCTCGGGGTTGCCGTTGACGTCGAGGCCCTGGTTGCGGAACACGCTCTGACCGGCGTCGCCCTTGCGGCCACCGTCGTCGGAGCCGGTGCGGGCCACGTTGTCCCAGTCCAGCATCTTGATGTACTGGTCGTCAGCCATCGCGATGGGGTTGGAACGGGCGCCGCGCCAGTGCCAGAGGTCGAGGATCTTGTCGCCCGAGGCGCCGCCGTCGGTCACGTGATCGGGGGAGACCCACTTGCCGTCGTGGCCGTTTGCCTCGTTCCACTCGGGCATGTGGCGCGAGTCGTCGTGGCAGGTCTGGTAGCAGCCGAACTTGTCGAACTCATCGAGGGACGCGTCGCGTGACGGGTCGTTGACCATGATCGACGTGCGCTGCTCGTAGATCGTCGTCAGGAGGCCCTGGTCGCCCTGGTCGGTGTCGCCATCGATGGACGCCTGCGCGTCGCGTCGGTCGCCGCCTTCCTTGAACCACTGGCCACCCATGTAGCGCAGGTACTGGTGCCGCTTGCCTTCGTTGCCGCGGTAGGTGACGCGCCAGAACATGGTGTCGTCGTTGAACGCCGCCTGGACGTCGTAGGGGAGGATGCGACCGTGGTCGCCGTTGTGGCCTTCGAGCGTCGGCGTCGGCAGACCGAAGTCCTCGCCGTCTTCGCCGTCTTCGCCGTCTTCGCCGTCTTCGCCGTCTTCGCCGTCTTCGCCGTCTTCGCCGTCAACGCCGTCTTCGCCGTCTTCGCCGTCGAGTCCGTCGTCACCGTCGGTGCCGACGCCATCGGCGCCATCGAGTCCGTCTTCACCGTCTTCACCGTCGGTGCCGTCGGTGCCATCGAGTCCGTCTGCACCGGCCGCCCCCGCCGGTCCTTCTGTGCCTTCGCACGCTGTGAGCATGAAGCTGCTCATGAGGAAAATAAATGCGAGTCGCAGTGCCCTGCACATGATGGGGGTCCTATTCCGGCATCGAGCCCACCAGACAGGTGCGGACGATGTCGGGCTAGCCCAACGCAGGCTTCGTGCCAGGACGCACTCAATCTGCCGAGCCGGTGCGAGATGGGCCACTCGGGCCCCGCACGGCCTGGATCGCGTTGAACCTCCGGGTGGCCACACGGGGACTGAGTCGTCCGGTTGGCCAGAGCGATCTGTGTCAGCTGGAATAGGTTGAAAGTGCGGGGTGGCACAGGTCGCCGGATCGCGCCCCCGGATCGGGTCGTCCGGAGGGCATCCGCCCGCTCCGTCGCCTGTGCCAATCTGCTCCCGAGGGGCGCTTGAACGGCTCCGTGGGGATCTGACGCATGAACACCCGAACCCGGCTCGGTCTGCCGCTGCTCGCGCTGCTGCTCGCCGCCTGCCCGGTGCCCGAGCGCACTGACTACAGCCTCTCCGAGGGCGACCCCGCCACGGAGCTCACCTCGGCCATCACCTTCGTCGGCGTGGACTTCGAGGTCCGCAAGGGCGAGCCGCCGGCCGCGACCGACACGGCGGTGCTGGTGATCGGCGGGGACGGCATCCCCGTCGCCATCGCCCCCGGCTCCGGCGGCGTGCTGTCCTTCGACTACCAGGTGGAGGTCGCCGAGCTCGTCGACCTCGTCATCCACTTCAGCGGGGCCGACTCCCACATCGTCGTGCACCTCGATCTGACGGGCGAGGCCACCACCGGCACCGTGGACATCCCCTTCGGTGTCGCGGCCGACGTCTGCGACGCCCTCGCCGAGATCCAGCACGCGATCCAGTGCAACGAGACGCTCCAGGGCCTCGGCGGCGAGGTGGCGGACTACTTCGTCCAGGAGATGACGCTGCTCTGCGATGCGCAGGGCGACGACGACGACGACGACGACGACGACTCCGCCGATGACCACGACGACGCTGCGAGCTCCTTCGAGCTCAGCGGCAGCTGGGTCGCCGGCCCCTCCTCGGACACCTGCATCGGCAGCGCCCAGGCCGAAGGCCCCGCCGACAGCCTGAGCGTCTCCTGGACCTGCACCTTCGCCAACGCCGGCCTGGAGTGCTCAGGGACCTGGGACGGAATCGTCGTGGACGGGGCGCCCTCGGCTGTGTCCCTGGACTGCCTGGGCCTCGATGGCACCGCCGCCTTCTCGAGCGGCCCGCCGATGGCTGGCCAGGCCGACTTCGACAACGGCACCGCGCAGGTCACCCTCAGCTTCGTGGAGGCCTCGTGATGCGCCTCCTGCTCCCGCTGCTCCTGCTGCCCGGGCTCGCGCTCGCCGGCCCCGCGCGCGTGGACTCCCTGGTGGGCGACCCCTCCGGCGGCCGCAACCACCTGTTCCTGCACGACGACATGAACGCGTTCCTGAACCCCGCGCGCCTCTCCGGTCGGGGGAATTCGGTGCTGCTGAGTCTCGGTGTGATGACCGAGCCCTCGCTGTCCCTGGCGCCGCTGGGTGGCGGCACGGTGGAGATCGGGCCTGCGACCATCGGCCTCTTCCTCAACCGGCCGCCGGCGCTCTACGACGACGCCTACGCGCTCAACGGGCTGCTGAACCACCTGACCTCGGGCGGACCGGGCGGGGCCTTCTCCTACACGTCGGGCGAGTCGGTGCCGCTGTTCCTGCCGTTGGACCTGGCCGTCGCGCTGGACACGGGGCCCGTCCAGATCGGCCTGGCGACCTACATCGCCCTCGGCCGCAGCCAGGACAGCTCCGAGCTGCGCATCGACGAGGGGCCCGACTTCGCCACCGCCACGGTGACCCAGCACACGGGCCTGTTCCACGTCTCCGGCGGCGTGGTCATCCCGACCAACGTCGCCTCGCCGGAGATCTGGCTGCGCGGCGGCGGCGTCACCGGCTGGCACGACAGCCTGAGCACGCACCCGGACGAGGAGCGCCCGCTCTTCGACACCACCACCGGCCTGGACGACTCCGGCGGATTCGGGGGCGGCGCGCGCGTGCCGCTCTTCGCCACGGAGAGCCTGACGATCACCCCCGCGCTGTCCATGGGCTTCGCGCGCGGAACCCCCTTCCTGCTCGACCGCCTCGACGATCACCCGGAGGAGCACGAGCGCCGCACCGTCACGACCTTCAACGGCGTCGGCGGCCTCGGGGTGGAGTTCGCGCCCAACGAGCGCTTCCTGGCGAGCGCCACGGTCGGCGTGGAGTGGGACCTCCTGCTCAGCGAGTGGGACAACGGCGGGCTCGGCGACGACCTCGTGGGCAGCGAGCTCGACCTGACCTCCTTCCGGGCGCCGGTCGTCTCGATCGGGGCCGAGGGCAACCCGGTCGGTCCCCTGGTGCTGCGGGGCGGCATCCGCGCGGGCCTGCTGTCCTCGCTCAGCCGGGCGCGCACGACGACCCTGGATTCCACCGGGGACCTCGGTCGCAGCACCTCCAGCTCCAACCTCGGCGCGACCTCCCTGAGCGCCTCGGGAGGCGTCGGGCTGCGCTTCAAGCACGTCCAGGTGGACGCCGTCGCCGGAGGCATCCTCGTGGCGGATGAGGGCGGCACAGGCTTCTTCTCGCGCCTGGACGTGACCTTCGACCTGCCGAAGCCCGGCCAGGGCGCCGCGCCGCCGAGCGAGGACTGGGACTACAGCGACTGACGCTCAGGCGCTCTCGGACACCCGTGCCCCGGTGTGCTTCGCGCGGATCGCGAAGTAGAGCAGCAGGCCGATGGGCAGCAGCATCAGCAGGAGCAGCAGGACCGGCACCATCGTGCGGTGCCGGATGCCCAGCCGCTGCGACTCGCGCAGGGCCCAGGCGCCGATGAACACGTCGGTCACCAGGTAGTGCGTCCAGCCGGTCAGCAGGCCGCGCGGGTTGCTGAAGAGCTGCCCCAGCTCCGCCAGCGAGCCGAAGCTCCCCTCGCCGGGGTCCACGGCGCCGGCGACGATCAGCACGAGGTAGAGCGAGGCCATCACCGCGGGCGTGATGAAGGGCGCGAAGACCTCGCGCCCGAAGCGCCAGCCCGGCCGGAACAGCAGCGCGCCCCAGGCCGGGAGCACGAGCAGGTTGGCCGCGGAGTAGAGGAGTTCGAGGTCCATGCGTGCTCCGCTACCAGGGCAGGGGCTGCCCCTGGGCGTGCTGGAAGGTCCCGCTCGACTCCAGCGTGAGCTCGTCGATGCGCGCGAGCAGGCCCCGCGCCGCGTCCGCCGCGCTCACCTGGCCGGTCCCGCCGGTCATCTCGGTCTGGACGTGGCCGGGGTGCAGCAGGACCACCGGAACGCCGCGGGCGCGCAGGTCCTGGGCCAGGGACACGCCGGCGATGTTCACAGCCGCCTTCGACATGCGGTAGCCGTAGTGGCTGCCCGAGCTGTTGTCGGCGATGGAGCCCATGCGGCTGGTCACGATGGCGACCTTGCTGCCTTCGCGGAGGTTGGGCAGCAGGGCAGAGGTGGCGCGCAGCGGCCCGAGCGCGTTCACCTCGAACTGGGCGCGCATGCCGTCCCAGTCCAGGTCCGAGAGGGACTGCCGTCGCAGGATGCCGGCGTTGTTGATCAGCAGATCGATGGGGCGCTCGCCGGCCCGCAGGCGCAGGCGGGCCACGGCGTCGTCCTGGCCGATGTCGATGCCCGACCAGACCTCGGCCGCGACGGCCCTCAGCTCGGCGCTGGGGCTGCGGCAGGCGCCGAACACCGTCCAGCCCTGGGCGGCCAGCTGGCGGCTCAGCTCGAGCCCGATTCCACGATTTGCTCCGGTGACGACGGCGACAGGCATGGGCGGAGGGTAGCGCCCCTGGGACGAAGCGCTAAAGCCGGTCGCGAAGGAACTGGAGCAGGATGGGCGAGGCGGGGGTCACCTCGGGCGGGAAGAGCCCCAGCACCGCGTCGCGGTCCGCGTCCTTCAGGCGCTTCAGGCGTTTGACCGCCGCGTCGATGTCGTCGAGCAGCTCCGTGCTCCGCCCGGAGATCTTGAGGGTGATCGACGCGTGCTCGGCCTGGTAGCCCGCGTGGGCCTCGGTCTCGCCGCGGCGGGCCAGGGCCAGGCGCTGCTCGTCCGGCTCGGGCT
>JAJDAI010000794.1 GCA_029261955.1 Deltaproteobacteria bacterium
GTACGAGGGCGGGCTGCCCGTGACGCTCAGCCCTGAGACGCTGCGCAGCCGCGAGGAGACGACCTTCGACGGCCTGCTGCACGAGAACGAGCACCTCTCGGCGCACTTCCACAACCACCCGAATACCAAGGCGATCATCGACTACGGGATGCTCCCGACCCTCCACCAGGACTTCAAGCAGGGCGAGATCGACGACACCGACCTGAAGCTCTACTCCTTCCCCCACAAGGGTGAGCCGAAGCAGCTCAGCACGGTCGGCCTGCCCGCCTACCCCTGGTGCCACGACTTCATCGTCACCGAGAACTACGCCGTCTTCCTGATCCCGCCGGTCGCGGTCGATCTGACGAAGATGATCACCGACCAGGGCACGCTCGCGGACAACTACCTCTGGGACGACAGCGGGCGCACGCGCCTGGTGGTCATCGACCTGAACGACCCCGAGAAGCGAATCGCGAACGTCGAGCTGGAGCCCAGCAAGACCAACCCCACCGGCCGCTTCTGGCTCTGGCACTTCGCGAACGCCTTCGAGAAGGACGGCCGCCTCGTCGTCGATTTCATCCTCTACGACGACTACGAGCAGGGCGTGAAGGACTTCCTGCTCAGCGTGCACACCAAGCGCTACCCGGCGACGGTGCAGGGCTCCCGCCTGGTGCGGGCCGAGGTCAAGCTGGTCAAGGGCCCGAAGGTCGTGGACAAGAGCTCCTTCCGCCTCGAGACGCTGGCCGACATCTCCTCGGAGTTCTGCCGGATCTCGCCCCGCTACCTCACGCGCGACTACCGCTACGTCTACATGGCGGCGCACAGCAGTGAGTACGCGTCCTTCAACTGCCTCTGGGACACGCTCTGCAAGGTGGACGTGAAAGCGAAGACGGCGCGGCGCTACTCGCTCGGCGACGAGCAGATCCCCTCGGAGCCCATCTTCATTCCCCGCAAGGGCACCACGCTGGAGGACGACGGCTACCTGCTGTGCCTGGTCTACGACGGCACGCGGGATCGGAGCTACCTGGCGATCATCGACAGCAAGAAGCTCTCGACGAAGGGGAGGGCGCTCGGGGAGCCGTCAAAGCCCGTGCCGCTGCCGCCCAACGCGCTGCTCGCGCGCATCTGGATGCCCGTGACGATCCCGATCACCTTCCACCGCATCTTCACGGCGCTGGACGGCAGCTGGCCGCAGATGAATCCCTGAGGGCCGAGGGACGCGAATCCGCCAGGGGACGCCGAGCCGCGTGATCCCGCAGGCCTCCCTTGCGCGGGTGCCCCTTCTTCCCTTAGAACGCGCGCCATGTTGACTCGCACGCTCTTGATCTCCGTCTTCGCCGCCCTCCTGCTGGGTGCCCCCCTCGCCGGCTGCGGCGGGGGCGACGACACCGCCGACGCCCCGAGTGAGAAGCTCGATCGCGGGCCGTCGAAGGACCTCTCGAAGCGGAAGGCCGACAAGCCGAAGCGGGAGTGGCCGACGGAGCCCGTCGAGTTCGCGACCGCGCCGCTCAACGGCGAGCGCCCCTGGGGCTTCGGGCTGCAGACCGAGTACCGCGGCGGCAAGCACGTCCAGCCCGCCACGACCCGCGTGGGTGAGGTGCTGCCCGTCGACGCCAAGGTCAAGACGCTCGAGGGCAAGTCCAAGAAGCTCAGCTCCTTCCTCGAGGGCAACTCCCTCGTGCTCTACGTGAGCTCGGACGTGGCGGACAAGCAGAACCGCGCCGCCACCCGCCTGCTGCGCAAGGTGGTCAAGAGCGGCCGCGGGCTCGGCTTCCGCACCGTCGTCGTCTTCGAGCAGGGCACCGAGACCGAGGCGGCCAGCGAGTGGTTCACCAAGCGCCACGTCGAGCAGCTGCCCCTGGCGGTCATCGACGCCTCGGGTGCCTTCGCGAAGGCCACCGGCTGGGACCTGCGCAGCGCCGCCCTGGTCGACGACAAGGGCACCGTCAGCCTCTTCTTCGGCCCCTCCGAGGAGTGGGACTCGCGCCTCGGCTTCGACGGCGGCCTGACCTCGGACATCCTGGCCCGCGCCTGGGACCTGCCCGACTCCGGCCCCGCCATCAGCCAGGCCAGCAAGCAGGGCTCCGTGGACCTCGTGCGCGCCACCCTGAAGGCCGAAGCGGCCGGCGGCAGCTCGCCGGACACCGGCGCGGTCAGCGACCCCGTCGAGCACGGCGTGTGGGTGACGCTCTACCGCCCCGGCACCGTGGGCGTGCTCCGCGGCCACCAGGCGAAGGGCAAGCTCGGTGAGGCCGTCGTGGGCGCCACCAAGGACGCGCTGAGCAAGGCCGGCGAGAAGAAGTCGGAGTGGTTGGCGGATGCCGCCAAGCTCAAGTTCGGCATCGACGTGGCCGGCGCCGAGGGCCCCATCATGTCCCGTGAGGCCGAGGCGCTCTGGTACCTCGTCGAGCCCGGTGTCGACGGAGTCATCCTGCGCCAGGGCAAGAAGGAAGGCGTGGTCCTGCCGCACGAGCCCGTGACGGTCGGCTTCCTGACCCCGCGCGTCCGCAACCGCACGCCGAAGGTCGAGAAGATCATGAAGGTCGCCGCCCGCGAGGCGGGCCTGACCGGCGAGGCCTGGAAGGCCGAGGAGACCGAGATCTTCCGCTTCCGGACCACCAACTGGGGTGTCGTGACGGCGGACGGCCCGGCGACGGACTTCTTCCGCGGCAACGTGCTCTGGGAGGGCACGCCGAGCGAAGCGGACATCCTCGACTCGATCAAGGTCGGCGGCCAGTGGCTCGCCTACACGGTCAAGGACGACGGCAAGTTCGACTACGAGTACTACCCGAACCAGGACAAGCACTCGAAGGACTACAACATCGTGCGCCACGCGGGCTCGGTCTACGGCCTGTTCGAGATGTTCGAGATGACCAAGCACGAGGCCGCGCTCAAGGACGACGGCACGATGTACCTGGACAAGGCGTCCCGGGCGATGGGCTTCATCTACGACGCGCTCAAGGCCCCCCAGGGCGACGACGTCGGCGACCGCATCTGCCTGCTGCACCGCAACCGCTGCGAGTCGGGCTCGGCCGCGCTGACCCTGCTGACCTTCCTGGGCCGCCCCGTCGACCAGAACGAAGTCCCCGAGACCCTCCGCCGCGAGATCTACCGCAAGGGCGACGACGCGCTGATGGAGGGCCTCGCGCTGACGATGGTCGACATGATCGACGGCAACGGCAAGGTCTACCGCCGCTACAGCGAGGCCAAGAAGCTCGACCGCGTCAAGAAGGAGCCGCTCTACTACCCGGGCGAGGTCATGCTGGCCCTGGTCAAGTACTACGAGCGCACCCAGGACGAGCGCTGGCTCAACGCCGCGCGGAAGATCGCCGAGCGCCAGATGAAGTGGTACCGCCGCGACCGCTTCATCGTGCCGGACCACTGGGTCATGCAGGGCCTCTACCGCCTCTGGCGCATCGACAAGAACGACGAGTACGCCGAGTCCGCCTACGCCATGGCGACGCACTACAGCTCCGAGCAGTACCCCTACGTGTGGCAGCCCTTCCCCGACTACTTCGGGTCCTGGCGCCGGACCAACGACACGCCCCGCACCACCCGCGCGGGATCCCGCTCCGAGGCCCTGCGCGCCGTCATGCACCTCGCCTGGGAGCGCGGCGACGACGCCACCGTCTACGAGAACAGCCTGCTCTGGGCCGCCCGCCACCTGATGGAGCAGCAGTACACGGAGCGCAACAGCTACTGGGTGCCGAACTTCGAGAAGGTGCGCGGCGCCTACCCCATGGGCGTCGTCGACAACCACATCCGCATCGACAACAACCAGCACGCCCTGGTGGGCATCACCGGTGCGCTGGAGGCTGCTCGACACCACGCCGGGAAGTGAGCTCCGGGTGAGGTTCGCCCTGCTGCTGGCGGCGCTGCTCGTCGCCGCCCCCGCGCAGGCCGACGAGGCGCTGGCCGACCTGGTGGAGCGCGTCGCCCCGAGCGTCGTGAACCTGCACACCGCCGGCGTCCGGGCACCGGCCTCGGCCTGGGACGGCTTCTTCGGCGGGTCGCGCCGCTGGGAGTCGCTGGGCTCGGGCTTCGTGGTGGACCGCGAGCGCGGGCTCATCGTCACCAACCAGCACGTCATCGGCACGGCGACGGAGATCCTCGTCGCCGACCACCTCGGGCGCGTGCACGAGGCGAAGCTGGTGGGTGCGGACGCGGGCATCGACCTGGCCATCGTCCAGGTGCCGGGCCTCGACCTGCCGGAGGTGGAGCTGGGCGCGTCCTGGGACCTGCGCGTGGGCGAGGACGTCTTCGCCGTGGGCAACCCCTACGGCCACGGCCACAGCGTCACCCGCGGGATCCTCTCCGCGCGGGCCCGCTCGCTGGGCCGCGACGAGTTCGACCTCTTCCTGCAGACCGACGCGGCCATCAACCCGGGCAGCTCGGGCGGCCCGCTCTTCGACGCGGGCGGGCGGGTGATCGGCGTGAACACGGCCATCGACGGGCGAGGGGAGTCCATCGGCTTCGCGATGCCCGTGGAGCTGGTGCACGGCGCCCTGCCCCTCCTGGTCAAGGGCGCCCCGGTCGAGCCGGGCTTCGCGGGGCTGCGCCTGGAGGAGGCCCCGGCGGGCGGCCTGCGCATCGCCGCCACCTACGCCGGCTCCCCCGCGGCTGAGGCGGGCCTGAAGGTCGGCGACCGGCTCCAGGCGGTGGACAAGCGCGCCATCACGGGCCGGGCGAGCTGGATGGAGGCCTTCGCGGTCTCCTTTCCGGGCGCCACCCGCACGGTCACGGTGAGCCGGGGGCCGAGCACGGTCGACGTGCCCCTGCGCCTGGTGGAC
>JAJDAI010000795.1 GCA_029261955.1 Deltaproteobacteria bacterium
GCTGGCGCGGGCGATGGCGGAGGAGGTCGTGCGGGCCGCGGGGGCCGAGCTCATGGCGGGGCTGGCGCCCCGGAACACGCGCGCCACGGTGGAGGAGAGGGGGCCGCTGCGGCGCAGGGCGGCGCGCTGGACCGACGTCGCGGCCGAGCTGGGAAGGGCTCGGGCCGAGGCCGCCGTGAAGCCGCCGGCGCTGCTGCGATGCAGCCCCAGCGAGCCGGGGGCCGAGTACGGCAGCGCGGCTTCGAAGGAGCCGGGGGAGAAGGAGCCGAAGCTGGCGGACGAACCGAAGCCGGCGGGCGAAGCGGGGCTGGAGCCGAAGCTGGCGGACGAAACGGTGCTGGAGCCGAAGCCCGCAGCGGGCGAGCCGAAGCTCGCCGGCCCGAAGGCAGGCAGCGCGGACGGAGCCGGCGCGGTCATCGGGCGCCGGGCGACCCCGAGGCCGGTGGCCGCCGCGAGGGCGGACCGCGACGCGCGTCCACCGATCGCCCGTGCGGCGGGCGAGGGGCGGCGGTTGAAGGCGCTGGCCCAGGGCTGGGCGACGTAAGCGGGGCTGCTGGGGCCCTCATCGACCGAGCGCGCCATCCACGGAGGGGTCGAGGAGACAAGGGAGCCGCCGAAGTCCGAAGACAGACCACCCCAGCCGGAGAACAGGCTGGAGAAGCCGCCCTCGCCGCTGCGGCGCGCCATCTCGCGGCCCAGGAACGAGCCGAAGAACGAGCCGGCGCCGCGTTCGGCGCGCGCCAGCATGCGTCCGGCGTGCCGGGACGAGCTTCTCTGGAGGATGGAGTTTGAGCCGGCGTGGCGCTCGGCACGCGTGAGCGTGCGAGCGGACAACGCGCCCGCGCGCACTGTGCGCGCAAGCAGCCGACCCTCCAACTGCGATGGTTCGGGCGAATTCATGGCGATCCCGTGCGGCCCCTAGAGCCGAAGGCAGCGCGTCTTGCACCGCGTCGGACGGTCCGTCCTGGACCGAGAAAAGATCGCCGAATCCTACCCCAGGTGAGGCGAAAAGACAGGGAAGTTCTGTGCAGGGTCGACCGGCGCTTCGCCGGGCCCCTCAGTCACCTACCTGGACGCCGTGGCCCCAGAGGTTGACGTGGTGGTCCGCGCGGATCTCCACGTCGGCGCGGGAGTGGATGTCCACCTCCTCGCGGCCTTCCAGGGAGAGGGTCTGCTCGGCTTCGAGGCGGATGTCTCGGGCGGACAGCTGGAGCATGGCGTCGGGGGCCTGGAGGCGGACCTCGGGCCCCGCGTAGTGGAGAGTCAGGGTGTCGCCGCGGAGCTCGATGCGCAGCGCGGCGCCCTCGGGCGGCTGGAGGCGGAGCTCGCCGCCCTGGGCGGAGCGGTGGACTTCGACCGTGAAGCGGCCCAGGTCGCCCGCCCACTCGGCGGGGCGCTCCTGGAGCGGCAGGACTCGGGCTTTCTCAGCGGCCATGTCAGCCTCTCCCCACGGCGCGCGATGCCGTCTCGGCCAGCATGGCGCGCCGCAGCCCGCGGAGGCGAGCTGCGATGTGGTCTTCGATCTCCGGCTCGGGCATGCCCGACGCGCGCAGCTCCTCGACCCATTCGTCGAAGACGACGCCAGCGCCGTCGTCGTCGTCCTTGGACGCGGTGAACTCTTCCTCGCGCATGATCTCGTTGGGGGCGCGCGCGATGCCGCGCTCGGCGGAGAGGTTGACCAGGTCCGCCAACTGCCGCGCGATCTCGTTGCGCAGGTCGGGGGAGGAGGACGCTCCGCCGCCCGAGGCCTCGCGCGCCACGAACTGGACGCTGTCGGGGGAGCGGGTCAATCGGGCGCCTTCAGAGCGCTCGCCGAGGCGCTCGGCCGTGGGGCCGCTGTCGTGCTGGGCGCGCTGGATCGGGCGCGAGGCGCTGCGCGCCAGGGCCCGCTCGACCGCTCGATTCCGCTTCGACATCTCAGCCCTTCTTGCGGCGCTTCTTCTTCGCCGGCGCCTTCTTGCGCTTCTTCGGCGCTCCGCCGCCTCCACCCAATGTAGTCAGGTTGGTCATGCTGCGGGGAAGAAAGAACATGGCCAGGATCAGGCCCGCCAGGAAGAGCGCGAACTCCCCCGGGCTGGTCGCGATGTCCGTCGCGCGGGCTTGCGGGATGATGTTGCTCTGGAGCCGCTCCTCGTCCGCGCAGACCGCGTCGCCGAGCTTGACCTGGACCATGAAGGAGCGGGGGCTGGAGACACCCTCGGGGCCCTGGTAGGTGATCTCGTAGGCGGACTTGAGCGCCTCGAACTGGCTGCGCACGAAGCCGCCGAGCTCCGCCGGGTTGGTGCTGGCGCGGTAGCCGCCGCGGGTGAGGCCGCGCTCGCCCAGGGCGCGGAAGGCCCGGCCGTCCACCACCTCGGCCTGCGTCTCCGCGATGCGGCAGCGGCGGTTCGCGGGCTCCGTCAGCGAGTAGCGCTTCGTCTCCCCCTCCTCGCCCAGGGCCAGCAGGTACATCTTGAGGCCGTTGTTGGTGGCCTGTTGCGCCTTGAGGATGGCCTTGCCGACCTCGTCTGCCAGCGGATCGTTCTGGTCGCAGCCGCGCAGGGCGCGCCGGGACTCGAGGTCCATGCCGTTGAAGCTGTCCGTGATGACGATGAGGACCGCTTCGCGCTTCTTGCTGGCGTCCTTGTACTGGTCGCCCCGGCTCTCGATGTTCGAGAGGTTGTGCAACATCGACGCGTAGAGCGCCGCGGCGTCGGACTTGGGCGCGAACTCGTTGATCTTCGCCAGGGCCTCGCGGATCTTCTTCCGCTCGGCCGTCGTCGACGACATGAACTCCGCCTCCACCTTGTCGGTGAAGCCGGAGATGTAGACCCGGTCCTTGCTGTCGAAGAGCGAGCTGCCCTGCTTGTCGGGCTGGATGAAGTTGACGATCAGGCGCAGGGCCCAGCGCAGCTTGCTCGACTTCTTGTCGCTGCTGCCAGCGGCGAGCTCCTCGGCCATCGAGGCGGTGAGGTCCACGGCGAAGTAGACGTCGTAGTTCACGGGGTCGACGCCCTGCGGTTCCGCGGCGCCTTCGCTGTCGGTGGGCTCGACCAGCTTGAACGCGTTGGCGCTCTGCTGGACCTGGAAGCTCTCGTCGTTCGGCGCCTGCTGGTTGTCCCAGGCCACGGCGAAGTGCGAGGCGTTCAGGCCGGGCACCTGCTGGCCGCTCGCCTTGTTGACCACCGAGACGCCCATGGTCGCGGGGGCGTCCTTGGGCTCGCGGTGCCAGAGCAGGTCCACGGGGTAGGTGCACTGGTCGCCCGTGGGGATGACCGCAGCCTCCTCCTGGGCGAGCAGGGGCAGGGGCGCCAGGAGCGCGGCGCCGAGCACGGCGCAGAGAATGCGCGAACTCACGGCGCTACTCCTTGTTCGTCCGCTGGGTGTAGCGGACCTTCACGAAGTTCTTGCCGGTGGCGAAGACCAGCACGTCGCCGTCCTGGAGTTCCATGGCCTGCTTCGTCTTCACGCGGTTCTTCTTCTTGTCCCGCACGACCACGACCGACTTCGCCGACATGTTGCGCACGAGGTGCTTGTAGCCCTGGCCCTCGGCCGTGACCTCGATCTTCGCGTGCGGGTCCTGCACGCCCTCCCACTTCGGGAGGACCCACTGCAGCTGCCGCTTGTTGTTGCCCACGACGATGTCGGTGGACTCGATGCCCTTGGTCTGGCCCTTGAACTGGCCCGTGAGCACCCGGAGCTGGCCGCCGCTGACGAAGCTCGGCAGCGAGTAGGTGGCGGCGCCGATGCCGAAGCCCAGGGTCATCGGGATGAGCAGCGTGACGTAGGCCGCGGTGGTGTCACCGAGCTTGTCGAGCACGACCCAGATGATCATCGCGAGCAGGCCGCCGAGGAAGCCGCCGAGGGCTGCGAGCCCCGTGAAGCGATCCAGCGAGGTGATGCGCGAGGAGAGGCCCACCAGGGTGCCGACCAGCAGGTAGCAGGCCAGCTTGGGCAGGAACTGGTCGAGCGAGCTGCCCATGAACTCGGCCAGCAGGTGCACCGCGAGGCCCGCGAGCAGGCCGCCGAAGCCGCCGACCACGCCGGCGATCAGGCCCTGCACCGTCACGCGCATGGCGCCCTGGCCATCTTGGATGCTCTTGAGCACGTTGCAGGCGAAGGCGACCGTCAGGCCCATGAACCCGAAGTAGCTGACCCGCTCGACGAGGTCCGAGTCCAGGCCCGCGTCCCCGAGGATGCCCAGGGTCGAGGCGAAGAGGGCCCAGCCCACCAGACCGCCCAACGCGCCGAGCAGCGGGTTGAACAGGTAGCGCAGCCAGTTGTCGACAAGGAGGCTTCGGAACACCCACAAACCCCGAGACGGCGGGCGCCTGAACCGGCGCCGGGAGCCGCTGATCGTAAGGGAAGCAGAGCGCCGAGTCGAGGCGCGCTCGGCTCAGCGCTCCTCGGGGGGCAGCGAGCCGGGCCGCCCCGAGCCACCGAGACGCGGGCCGAAGAAGACCTCGCCGGCCATCCCGTCGGTGGAGCAGGCCGGTCGGTCGCCGCCCGCGCGGACCCGCGCTGCGTCCACCGAGTCCAGCCAGATGGCCTGGATGTGTTCGGCCAGGGAGACGAGGGTCTGCAGGTCGAGATCGACCGTCGCCGCAGCCGCCTCGCGCTCGTCCGCCGCTTCCAGGGAGGTGCGGAGCATCGTGCAGAGGCCCGGGGTGGCGGCCCGCGCCGCGTCCTTCTGGAAGCGCGAGGTGGCGAGGAAGCGCTGCAGCTCCTGCCGGTAGAGGTTGCGCTGCTGCTCGGGCAGCAGGCTGAGAACCTGGGGCAGCGCAGCGGTCCAGAGGCGGAGGAGCTCGGTCATGGCCGCACCGTAGAGCCGGATCGGGCCGGGCTCAAGGCGGCTGGCTCAGCGCGGGCGGACGAAGGAGGTGGCGCCGGCGTCGAGGGGAGGCGGCGTGGACGCGTCGGGCCAGCCGGGCTCGATGACCTGCCAGGCCACGAAGCCGTAGCCGTCCTCGGCCGCGACGGGCAGAAGGCGCAGGCCGCCGACCTCGCGCGGCTGGGGATCGGCGAGCCACGGCGCCATGCGCTGCGCCCCGACCCACTCCTCCCGGAACCAGAAGACGAGCGAGATGCGGTTGTCGCGCACGAAGGACGCGAAGGCCTCGGGATCGGCGTCCGGCAGCTCTGCCTGGCGCCACAGGAAGACGCGGCGGGCGGTGGTGGTGCGGCTGAGCCAGGTGGCCGGGATGAGGTCCGCGAGCACGCCGACGTCGTCGGGGAACTCGGCTTCGACCCAGCGCATCAACCGCACCTGGGTGCCGTACCACTGGTCGGAGCGGGCGAGCTGGGAGCGGGTCTCGGCCGTGTAGGCGAGCCCGCAGGTGAGGACGAGCAGCGCGACCAGGCCCGCGGTGGCCCACCGCCGCGGACCCAGGCGCGTGCAGAGCGTCGCCAGGGCGTGCGCCCCCAGGAGCAGCAGGAAGGGGATCGAGGTGGTCATCCACTTCCAGTAGAGGTTGTGGTTCCAGTCGTATCCGCTGAGGAAGACCGTCAGCAGCAGGAAGCCGAAGACCGACGCGCCTGCGAGCGCGAGCCAGGCCGAGCGCTCCGCGCGCTCGCGCACCACGAGCCAGAGGCCGACGGGCGCGGCGAGGGCGAAGAGGGGACCGGCGTGCATCGGCACGATGCGGCCCACGAAGCCCAGGACCGTGCCCCAGCCCAGCTCGGCGCCCTCGTTGCGTTGGGCCACGTCCCCCCAGAACCGCGGCGTGTCGAACTCGTGGTTGTAGTACGCGGCCCAGGCCGCGACGGTGCAGGCCAGCAGGACTGCGGGGAGCCAGGGCTTCCAGCCGTCCCGTCGCCAGGCAGCGAGGATCACGAGCGCCGGGAGCAGCGTGAAGGCGGCGTCGAAGCGGGTGAGGAAGGCGAGGGAGAGCAGCACCCCGCCGAGGGCGTGGCGGCGCTCCCCCACGGCGAGCACCCCACCGAGCACGAGCGCGCCGTAGAGCCCGATGCGCAGGGGTGTCGCCGAGTACAGCGCCGCGTCGGGCTGGACCGTCAGCGCGCAGGCGGCGAGCACGCCCGCGAGGGGCGAGAACCAGCGCCACCCGATGACGAGGGTGAGCACGACGGCCGCCGTGCCCGCCAGCACCGCGACGATCTCCCCGCCGGACTCCGCGTCCCGGGTGATCCCCGTCACCAGGCCCGCGAGGGTGGTGAAGAAGGGCATGTGTTCGGTTTCGATGTACCGAAAGCCCGACTGGAGCGTGCCGAGGATGAGCCCGAGGTTGCCGTAGTCCTCCTCTTCGGAGCCGAAGTAGATGCCCCGAAGGTGCAGGCGCCAGCCAGCCGCCACCACGGCGAGGACGGCGGCCCAGAGGGCGAGGCGGCGGTCGGGACGGGAGCTCACAGCGAGGCTCAGGGTAGCCAGTCGTCCCCGGAACCGTCGCTGCCGGCGGCGCCGGGCGGGGGCTCGGAGGGCTCGGGGATGCCGAAGGGGCCGCTGACGACGTAGGCGATGAAGCCGTATCCATCCTCCCGGGCGATGGGGAGCAGGAAGGCGTCCCCGACGGCCACGGCCTTGCCCAGTTCGAGCCAGGGCGCTGCTTCGCGCGCGCCCACCCAGTCCTCGGCGAACCACTGCACGACGACGATGCGCTCGCGGGCGAGGAAGGCTCCGAAGGCGTCCGCGTTGTCGCGCGGCAGGTCGGGGTCGCTCCAGCTGATGGGCGTGACCGGCGAGCGTCGGGCCTGGAGGTACCAGGCGGGGATCGCGTCGGTGAGCACGGCTACGCCGGGCGGGTAGGCGCGTTCCACCCAGCGCATGAGCTCGATCTGGGTGCCGTACCAGCGCTGGCTGCGGTCCATCTGGAAGGCGGTCTGGCTGCGGTAGACGAAGGCGCTCTGGAGCAGGAGCGCGATGAGCAGCAGCGGCCCGGCGCGGCCCAGTCGGGGGTGTCGGCCCAGCTCGACCGCGGCGTGGGCGGCGAGCAGGACGAGGAAAGGCACCGAGGGCGTGAGCCACTTCCAGTAGAGGTTGTGGGCGGGGTCGTAGGCGCTGACCACGGCCGTCGCGGCGAGCAGGCCGACGGTGCCGAGGCCGGCCAGTCCCAGCCAGCGCGCGGCCTCGGGTCGGGCCCCCCGCTTCAGCAGGAAGAAGCCGGGGACAGCGAGCAGGCAGACCGCGTGCCCCGCGTGGGCCGGGAGCACCCGCGCGAACAGGCCGCTGAAGGCGAGCCAGACCGCCGCGACGCGTTCGCGCGGGGACAGGTCGCCCACGGCGTCGCCCGTGTTTCGTTCCAGCACCCCGCCCCAGAAGGCCCAGTGGCCCACGGTCAGTCGGTAGTAGATGGCCCAGGCGAGCACGGTCGCGCCGAGCAGGGCGGCGGCCTTCCACGCGCGCCGGTCGCGGCGGTCCCGGACGACGAGCCAGCCCAGCGCAGGGAGCAGGCTGAAGGCCGGGTTGAAGCGGGCCAGGAAGGCGAGGGAGAGCACGGCGCCACCCCCCAGGCCGCGCCCGGCGCCGACCAGCGCGACGCCCGCCAGCATCGCGGCCATGTAGGTGGACTCGCGCAGGACCGAGGCGGAGTACAGGGCCGCTTCGGGCTGGAAGCAGAGCAGCAGGGCGGCGGCGACCCCGGCGGCGGGGGAGAGCCAGCGCCAGCCGATCCAGGCGCAGAGCCCGACCGCCAGGCCGCCCATCAGCACCGAGATGACGAGGCCACCGGTCCGGGGGTCTCCCACCAGGGCGGTCGCTGCCGCCGCCAACCAGGAGTAGAGCGGCATGTGCTCGGTCTCGATGAGGCCGAAGTGGCTGTCGAGCACGCCGCGGATCAGGAGCAGGTTTCCCCAGTCCTCCTCCTCATGGCCCCAGTAGCGACCCACCAGCCAGATGCGCCAGGCGATCGCGAGCAGGCCGAGCACCACGGCGGAGGCAGCGGCTCGCCCCGTGTGGCCCCGCTGCGTGCCTGCCATACTCGCCGTCATGCGTGTCCTGATCCTGCTCTTCAGCCTGGTCCTCGGCGGCTGCCCCGAGGCGAGCGACGACGACGACTCCGGGGTCGACGTCGACGACGATGATACGCCCGACGACGACGACGACGACGCGAGCCCCGACGACGACGACGCAGCGGACGACGACGACGCGAGCCCGGACGACGACGACGCGAGCCCCGACGACCTGCCGGAGGGGATCGACGAGATCGTCGCCTGGCTGGCGGAGGGGTCGACGACGGTGCAGGCGATCGATGAGCTCATTCACACCGTCGCCTGGGGCGAGTCCGGCTGGCCGATGGAGGAGGACGGGCGCTGGCTCTTTCTGAGTCGCTGGGACCAGGGGATCGACGAGATCTACCTTGTTGGTGACTTCAATGAGTGGTTCCCAAGCGCAGGAACCACAACGAGAACTGCGTCTGGTCGACACTACCTTTCAGTGGTCGAGGCCGAAGACTTTGTTGGGGTTCCTGATGGATCGGCCTACAAGTGGCTGGTTGCAGAGGACTATCTCGCTCCAGTCGAGGCGAGATCCTACAGCTTCGACTCCTTCGGCCGCTTCGGCTACGTGCGTCCTCCGACCACGGCGCGCTGGATCGATCAGTACCCCGATCTCGCGAGTGCGCACCTCGCGCTGACCCGCACGATTCGGGTGCTGTTGCCCGTCGGCTTCGAGCCTCGCTCCCCCGCCGCCGCGAGCTACCGCACGATCCTCGCGCACGACGGCCAGAACCTCGCCGATCCCGAGGCCTTCTTCGGTGGCTGGCGCCTGGACGAGACCCTCGCCGCGACCGAGCGGGACGACGTCGTCGTGCTGGCCGTGGACAACGCGCCGGACCGGATGGATGTCTACACCCACGTGGAGGACACGCTGCCCGCCAACGGGGAGCAGATCGGCGGGCTGGCCGACGACTACATCGCCCTGCTCGAGAACGAGGCGCTGCCCGACTTCCGCGCGCGCTACGGCGTGCCGGCCGAGGGCGACTCCCTGCTCGTGATGGGCTCGTCCCTTGGCGGGCTCGTCTCGCTCTACATGGCGATGTCCCGCCCCGAGCTCATGGGCTGCGTGGTGGCGATGTCGCCGACCCTCGGCTGGGGGGCCTTCGGGTCGACGATGCCCGGGGACCAGGCGCTGGCTCGGCTCTGGCCCGCCTCGTTCGGGCACGGCGCGGCGGCCATCTACCTCGACAGCGGCGGCGGCGTGAACGGCGACTGCGTGGACACCGACGGCGACGGCATCCTGGAGGAGTCGGACGACTCGGACAACTACTGCGTGACGGGCCAGCTCCGGGACACGCTCGAGTCCGTGGGCTACAGCTTCAACATCGACCTGTGGCACTGGCACGAGCCCTTCGCGCCGCACAACGAGGCCGCCTGGTCCGCGCGGGTGCCGCAGGCCCTGGACGCCTGCGAAGCGAGCGGCTGGTCCGCGCCCTAGGGGGTCGGCTGCAGGCTCAGGGTCAGGTTCCAGCTGCCGCCTTCGCTGGCGTCGAGGTCGACCCACTCCGAAGCGAGCGGCCCCTCCGCGGACTCCGCCTCCGCTCGGATTCGCACCGGTCCGCCGGGCTGGTGGTAGCGGAAGCGCCCGCGTTCGTCGGGACGCGTCACCTGCTTCTTTCCCGCGATCCAGGCCACGACGCGGCCGGGGCTGGTCGCGCTGCCGGTGTTGTCGACGACCCGGCCTTCGATGGTCGCCCAGGCCGGCGGGGCGGGGGGCGAGAGCGGGTCGGCGTCGAGGACCGGCCCGGGCTCGGCCATGCGATCCATGGGCTCGGGCTGGCGCTCGGTCGATCGGGACCGCCTCGGTGGGGGCGGCTTCTCGCTGGCGATCGCCGGCGCGGGGGGCGGCGGCTCCGAGGCAGGACCGAGGTAGAGGAAGGCGGCGAGCGCGGCAAAGACCAGGCTGCCGATCGCGATCGCCCGCCCGGTCACACGGTGTCCGGCACCAGCACCACCTTGCCGCGGTTCTGGCGGGTCTCGATCAGCTCGTGGGCGCGCGCGGCCTCGGAGAAGGGGACCTCGGCGTGCACCTGCGGTTGCACGATGCCCTCTTCGTAGAGCGCGACGACCCGCTCGATCTGGGGGCGCAGCAAGTCGATCTCGTCCCAGAGGTGGCCCATGTTGATGCCGAACACCCCGCGGTTGTCCTCCATCGCAGCCAGCGGCGAAAAGCGCGGCACGGAGACGAGGTTGCGCAGCACGCGGAGCAGGTTCCGGCGTCCGCCGGAGATCATGTTCGCGAAGCCGAAGGCCATCAGCCGCCCCCCCGGGGCGAGCAGATTCCAGCCGGTCTTCCAGTCGGGCCCGCCCAGCGCATCCAGGACCATGTCGACGCCGCGGCCGTTCGTGATCCGCCGGACCTCCTCGGCGTAGTCCTGTGTGCGGTAGTCGATGGGGTGCTGGCAGCCCAGGGAGCGCAGGTAGTCGTGCTTGGGGGCGGAAGCGGAGCCGATGACGGTGACGTCCTCGACCGTCTTGACCAGCTGGAGGACCGCCGTGCCGACGCCGCCGGCCGCCATGTGCAGCAGGATGGTCTCGTGGGGCTTGAGGTTGCCCAGGTGGAACAGCATGTGGTGCGCGGTCAGGTAGTTGACCGGGATCGCCGCGGCGTGCGCGTCCGACATGGAGTCCGGAATGGGGAACGCGAAGGCGCGGGGCACGACGACGCTGCTGGCGTGCCCTCCGAAGCGGGTCATCGCCAGGACGCGGGTGCCGATCGGGAGGTCCTCGACTCCGGCGCCGAGCGCGTCGACGCGGCCCGCGACTTCGTAGCCCACGACGCAGGGCGGCTTGGGGGCGTCCGGGTAGAGGCCCTGGCGGGCGGCGATCTCCGCGAAGTTGAGCCCCGCCGCGGCGACGGCGATGCGGACCTCGCCTGGACCCGGCTGGGGATCGGGGGATTCGCGGACTTCGAGAACCGAACGCGGTCCGTGGCGACTGATCGTGATGGCGTGCAGGGTGTCCTCCAGGGACCGGAGTGTACTGAGCGCGAAATGGGGTGACCAGGGGTGGGAAGGCGCTCGGGACGGTGGTAGAACCCCGCGCATGATGTCCAAGCACCGCTTCTTTGCCGTCAGCCTCGTCGCCGCTTTCCTCCTGGCCGTTCCGGCCCTCGCGCAGGACGCACCGGCGGAGCCTGAGGCTGCCCAGCAGCAGCCCCAGAAGAAGTCCACGCTCAACAAGATCGTG
>JAJDAI010000796.1 GCA_029261955.1 Deltaproteobacteria bacterium
GATGCTGCGCGCGGCGCTCATCGCCCGCCGCGGCGGTGACCCGAGGCCGGCGCTGCGTCGCGCGGTCGGGGGCTTCGACGCGGCGGAGATGCTGCTCTACCGGGAGGTCGCCCGCTGGCACCTCGGCGAGCAGGAGACCGCAGAAGGCTGGCTGCGGCAGCGTGGCGTCGTGCACCCTGATCGCATCGTCCAGCTGCTCGCGCCGGGCGTAGGGGGAGTTCCGTGCAAATCCTGAGACGCCGACTCAACGAAGCCCAGAAGCCCAAGCGCGACCCCGACGGCGACCTCGTCCGCGTGCTCGTGGGCAGCGCGGTGACCGCCGGCACCGTCATCGCGGTCCTGGCCTGCCTGAAGGCCCCGCCGGACTGGGCGAGCGCGGCGGAGCCCCTGGCGAACCCCACGCCCTACGGCTTCTTCGCCGGCCTTCTGCTCTTCGCCATCCCCGCCCTGACCGGCTTCGGCTTCCTGCTCTTCGACAAGACCTTCGTCAACCACCGGCGGCCGCTGCTCATCTCGCTGGCCCTGCTCTGCGGCTTCGCGACGGTGGTCGACATCGGCCTCGTGGGCACGACCTTCTTCCGCTTCCCGAACGAAGGCTCTGCCTGGTCAGCCGTGTCCATCCGCGGCTTCAACTGGATCGACATGACCTGGGACCCGCTGCCGCTGGAGGACCTCGTCTTCTACCTGGCCGCCATCCTGCTCACGCTGGTGCTCTACATCTGGGGCAGCGTCAGCTGGCTGGGCGTGCACAGCGCCGACCACTTCAGGGACAGGACGCACCCCTGCTGGCACGGGGAGAAGTGGAGCTACAGCTTCGGCCGCTGGGAGATCGTGGGCCTCTGCGTGTCGGCAGGCCTGATCCTGGGCGCCTGGGCGCTGCAGGCCTGGCTGAACCCGGACGCGACCTTCCCGCTCTACTTCGCCTACCTCGTCCTGGCGACGATCCTGCCGAGCGTCTTCCTGCTCGACATCGTGCGCAAGCACGTCAACTGGCACGCCTTCGCGGTGACCGCGCTCTACATCGTGGCCATGAGCTTCGTCTTCGAGGTGTCGCTGGCCCTGCCCTACCAGTGGTGGGGCTTCGCGGACGAGACGCTCATCGGCATCCGCTTCGTCCCCTGGTGGAACGTGCCGATCGAGGAGCCGATCCTCTACCTGGTCAACAGCTACCTGATCGTCCTCATCTACGAGGCGACCCTGGTCTTCTGGGCCCACCGCAGCCAGCAGGCGGCGCCGGCTGGCTACAACCACGACCCCACGAAGACCGACCCGAACCTGCCGCCGGATCAGCACACAGCGGCTTGAGGGACGCCTACTCCAGGCTCCCGTCCCAGGGCTTCACCACCAGGTCGATGATCCGAGCGCGCTTCCCGTTCACGCGGATGGCCCAGGTCCCCACGTCCCGGCCGGGCTTGCGGCTCACCGGCACCGGCCCGATGCGCTCGCCGTTGATGTCGAGCTGGAGGCGGTTGCCGTCGAACCAGACCTGCACCTGGTTGACCCCGTCGCCGATGCGCCACAGGCCGCCGAGCCCGCGATTCAGGGTCTCCTGACCCCGGATCTTCAGCTCGGCGTCGCGGTCCATGCGGATGTAGAAGCCCAGGTCCTTGAAGTCGAACTGGTGCTCGTCCTTGCCCGAGGTCTGCTCGAATCCGTAGGACATGTAGAAGCCCGTGCCCTTGAACTCACGGGTGAGGGTGTAGCCAGCGCCGGCCGCCCCCTCCTCACCGAAGGTGCCGCGCTCGGAGTTGAAGCCGGTGGCCTTCGCCTGGCCGCCCCCGGTCTTCGCCTTCGCCTTCGACGCGCCATCCGAGCAGCGGCCCGTGTCGCAGATCAGCGAACCGTCGCAGTCCACGTCCTTGAAGCACTCACCCGCCCAGTCGCGGCAGAGGCCGCCGACGCAGAAGCGGCCGTTCTTGCAGTCGGAGTCAGAGCCGCAATCGGCCGACGCGGTGGCGGGGACGAGCAGGGCAAGGGATGCGAACAGCGCGAGACGAGCGAACATGAAACCTCCGACAGGGGAGGATTCTGCCTGATCATCCGAAGGCGTGGACAACCATGCCGCCCAGGGCGAAGAGGAAGCCCATGCCGAAGGCGGGCACCCAGCCCTTGAGCTCGAACTCGCGCAGGATGCCGTCGGTGGCCTTGAGCAGCACGGCGTTGACCAGGGTCGGCACCACCAGCTTGAAGAGGCCGCCGGTCAGCACGATCAGCGGGAAGGACACCACCGCGAGCACCGCCGTGATGAGCCAGCCGATCACGACGTTCAGGAAGCCGAAGACCACCGCGACCATGAACGCGGTCCAGCCGTTGCGGACGGTCACCCCGGGGAAGACCTGGGGGGCGACGAGGGCGAGGACCGTGAAGACGATGAGGGGGACGAGCATGCAGCCTCCGAGGCGCGGTGGGGCGCGCACGGGGATTCTACGGCGCGCGGACGCAGCTATTGCAGGGCTACCGGGGCGAGGGCCCCACTTGGGGGTCGACCGGAGGCCCCGAGTGCGCGATGGTCTCAACATGGGCCCCCGCTCCTCGTTCTGGGACAAGCGCTACAGCCAGCCCGGCTTTGCCTACGGCACCAACCCGAACGAGTTCCTGGTCCGCGCCGCCCCGCGCATCCCCGACGGCCCCGTGCTCTGCCTCGCGTCCGGGGAAGGCCGCAACGCCGTGCACCTGGCGGAGCTGGGGCACGAGGTCACCGCCGTCGACATCAGCCTGGCCGGGCTCGAGAAGACGAAGCTGCTGGCGGCCGAGCGCGGCGTGTCCGTGTGGACGACGCAGGCAGACCTGGCCGACTACGCCATCGAAGCGGGCGCCTGGTCGGGCATCGTCGCGATCTTCGCCCACCTGCCGCCTCAGGTGAGGCGCAGGCTCCACCGCGCCGTCGTGCAGGGCCTGGCCCCGGGCGGGGCTTTCGTGTTGGAGGCCTACACCGCCGACCAGCTCCAGCACGGCACGGGCGGGCCGCCGCTCCGCGAGCTGCTGTTCGGGCTGGACGAGCTGCGGGAGGAGCTGGAGGGCCTGGACTTCCTGCACGCGAAGGAGATCGTGCGCCACATCGAAGAGGGCAAGTTCCACCACGGCACCTCCGCGGTGGTCCAGGTCTTCGGGGTTCGACCATCCGCGGGCTGATCCTCCTGACCTGGGCGCTGGCGGGCTGCGTGCGGCCGCACCCCACGCCCCTCCCCTCGGAGACCCAGCCGGCCCTGGCGATGCACGTGTTCGCCATCGGCCAGGCCGACTCCATGCTGTTCATCGGGCCGGCGCCCGAGCGGCGCACGCTGCTGGTGGACGTGGGCGAGGTCATGGGCGGCGACGGCCGCAACCACCAGCGCATCGCGGACCGCCTGGAGGCCCTGCTGGGCGGGCGGTCCCTGGACACCGTGCTGCTGACCCACTTCCACGGCGACCACACCGGCTTCTGGCGCAACGGCGCGGGGCAGGCCAGCGGGCTGTTCGGCCTCGTGGAGCAGGGCTGGACCATCGACACCCTCATCGACCGCGGCGATGACCTCCGCTTCCGCACGCCGACTCGGGCCCACCAGGGCGTGATGAAGGCCGCGCCGGGCTGGATCGAGGACGGGCGGCTCGGGGAGCGCATCTCGGCCGTCGCCGGCGGCACGCGCATCGATCTGGGCGAAGGCGTGGAGGTGGAGGTGCTCGCATCCGCGGGCCAGACGGGGCCTGGGGATCCGGGCGTGCTCGGCCAGTTCGCCGCCATGCCGACCTCGGAGAACGACTACTCCATCGCGCTGGAGGTCTCGGTCGGCAGCTTCGAGCTGTTCACGGCGGGGGACCTCAACGGGGCGCTCCAGCCCGAAGACGGCGAGCCGAAGCGCAGCACGAAGCGCTTCTTCGGGGAGCGCTTCACCAACATCGAGCAGCACCTGCTGGACCAGTGGCAGGACCGCGAAGCCAACGTCGAGATCTACCGGGCCAACCACCACGGCTCGCGCTTCTCGACCACGCAGCCCTTCCTGGACGCGCTGAACCCCGAGGTGATCCTCTACTCCACCGGCGGCCAGTACGGGCACCCGACCCGGGACGTGGTGGTGCGGGGCGCGGCCACCGCGGCGCAGCTGGTGACCTCCGCCGTCTCGGCCACCAACTGGCCACATGGCCTGCCCGAGGAGCTGGGCCATGTGGTCGGGGAGATCGTGGTCGAGGTCGATGCCGGCGGCGCGGGCTACACCGTCAACGGCGGCCGGCGGCGCAGCTTCAGCGACGAAGAAGAGGCACAGGGAGCCGACTCGCCCCGGTGAGGGGCGAGCGGGTTCAACGCCCGTCGCGACTCAGATGCAGCTCTCGTTGGCCGCGCCCGGCGAGCCGCTGTCGCCGTCGCTGTCCACCCAGACGTTTGTCGACAGGCACCAGTCGGCCGGCAGGTTGATCGCGGAGGGGCTCAGGGTCGCGTCGACGCTGAAGATCGCCGACTGCCCGTTGCCGTCGGGCCACCCGTCCAGCTCGTCGTAGTCCACCCGCGCGGCCTCGAAGCCGCCCGGATCGATGAGCAGGACCTCGTCCTCGTCGTTGGACAGGGTGTAGCTGGACCAGGCGTAGTCGATGGGCACGCCGCCGTTGGTCGCGGTGTCCGTGGACGAGCCGAGCACGAGGCGCTCGCCGGCCGCGACGACCAGGGGGCCGCCGTTGTCGATGACGTGGCTGTTCACGTCGTCATCCGCCAGCGTCCATCCGTCGATGTCGATGTCGACCGCGGTGTCGTTGTAGAGCTCGATCCACTCGCCGAGCGAGTCCGAGACGGCCGAGGGGTTCTGCATGAACTCGACCACGTAGAGCTCACCGAGGACCGAGCCCTCGTAGGTGTCGAGCGCGTCGTCGCAGCCGCCGTCGGCGCTGTCCATGTCGCCGTCGCCGTCGTTGTCGACGCCGTCGTTGCAGGCGCCGCCGCCGGCGCCGTTCTCGTCGAAGGGCGACTCGGAGCAGTCGGGGTCCGCAGCGTCGACGTAGCCGTCGAGGTCGTTGTCCACGAGGTCGGTGCAGTCCGGCGCCTCGAGCAGGTCGCCGGGCACCGTGCAGTCGGGGTCGTTGCCGTCAACGGTGCCGTCGCCGTCGTTGTCGACCTCGTCGCTGCACTCGGTGGCGCCGGGGCCGACCTCGTCGTCGTCGGTCAGCGCGTCGGTGCAGCCGGGGTCCGTCATGTCGGTCCAGCCGTCGGCGACGGTGTCGACGGAGTCGCCGCACTGCGCAGCCTCGACGTCGTCGTCCGCGTCGTCGCAGTGGGGGTCGTTGCCGTCCACGAAGCCGTCGCCGTCGTCGTCCGCCTCGTTGCCGCACTCGGTCGCGCCGGGGCCGACCTCGTCGTTGTCCGCAGCGTCGGCGCAGCCCGGGTCGTCCAGGTCGGTCCAGCCGTCGGCGTCGTTGTCGGCGGCGTCGTCGCAGGCCGGCACCTCGGTGTCGTCCAGCGCGTCGTCGCACTCGGGGTCGTCGACGTCGATGAGGCCGTCCGCGTCGTTCTCGACCCCGTCGTTGCACTCGGTGGCGCCGAAGCCCACCTCGAGGTCGCCGCTGGCGCAGTCGGGATCGGCGAGGTCGGTCCAGCCGTCGGCGTCGTTGTCGAGGCCGTCCTCGCAGCTGCGGGTCTCGGTGACGTCGAAGGCGTCGTCGCAGTCGGCGTCGTCCACGTCGACATCGCCGTCGGCGTCGTTGTCGATGCCGTCGTTGCACTCGCCGCTGCCGAAGCCGGACTCGTCGTCGTTGAGGGAGCTGTCGCCGCAGCCGGGGTCGGCGGTGTCGATCCAGCCGTCGCCGTCGTTGTCGGCGCCGTCATCGCAGGCCTGGAGCTCCGAGTCGTCAGCTGCGTCGTCGCAGTGGACGTCGTCGGCGGTCTCGTCGCCGTCGCCGTCGTTGTCCGTGTTGTCGCTGCACTCGGTGCCGTCGAAGCCGGACTCGTCGAAGGGCGCGCCCTCGCAGTCGGGGTCCGCCGCGTCGACCCAGGAGTCGCCGTCGTTGTCGACGCCGTCGAGGCAGTCGTCCGCGTCGTCGGAGGCCTCGTCGTCCTGGATGGCGGCCGCGCACTCGGGGTCGAGCACATCGACGGCGCCGTCCCCGTCGTTGTCGGTGCCGTCGTTGCACTCGGTGCCGCCCAGGCCGTCCTCGGTGGTGCCCTCGGCGCAGTCGGGGTCCGCCGCGTCGATCCAGCCGTCGCCGTCGTTGTCGAGGCCGTCGCCGCAGGTGGCCGGGGCCTCGCTGTCGTCGCTGCCGTCGGTGCACTGCGGGTCGGTGATGTCGAGGAAGTTGTCGCCGTCGTTGTCGGCGGCGTCGTTGCACTCGGTGCTGCCGAAGCCGACCTCGTCGTAGGGCGAAGCGGAGCAGTCCGGGTCGTCCCCATCGACCCAGCCATCGGAGTCGTTGTCGGCGCCGTCGGCGCAATCGTCGGCGGGGTCGGCGTCGTCCTCGGAGCCGTCCGTCGGCCCGGCGCAGCCCGGGTCCAGCGAGTCGACCAGGCCGTCGGCGTCGTTGTCGGCCCCGTCGTTGCAGGCCACCGCCGCATCGAAGCCGGCCTCGCGGCCGAGCGCGGTGCACTCCGGGTCGGCCGCGTCGGTGTAGCCGTCCCCGTCGTTGTCGAGCCCGTCGTTGCAGAAGTCCGGCGCCTCGGTCGCGTCGAAGGCGGTCGTGCACTGCGGGTCGTCGCCGTCGATCAGGCCGTCGGCGTCGTTGTCCGCGCCGTCGTTGCA
>JAJDAI010000797.1 GCA_029261955.1 Deltaproteobacteria bacterium
CGCGAGGTCAGCGCCGTAGTCCATCGCTCGGTGCGCGCGAGCAGGTTCCGGTAGCGCCGGTGCAGCAGGGGGCGGCGGTCGGGCACCGGCAGGGCGTCGAGCGCGCTCAGGGGCCGCGGGGAGGCCGAGATCCCGCGCGACCACAGCCCGGCGACGGGGCCTTGCAGGCCGCCTGGACCGAGGCGGGCGACCAGATCGACCAGCACCTCCTCCGGGTCCTGCGTGCAGACGTGGTCGGCGGTGCCGTCGTCGAGGATCGCGCGGGCGCGCTCGGGGCCCAGGTTGCCGAAGAGAAAGACGGGGACCGCGGGCGCCAGGCTCCGCAGGGTGCGCAGCGTGCGGCGATCGGCTTGGAGCGTGTAGGCCGAGCTGTGCACCACCAACAGGTCGACGTCCGCCATCCGGCGGGCCAGCTGGCGCAGCGGGATCGGCCGTTCGACCGCGTCCTCCAGGCTCACCTCGACGCCCGCGCGCTGGAGCGCGGTGTAGGCGTAGAGCAGGGTCAGCGGGGGCATCGAGGTGCCGCCGATGCGGGCGCCGCGGCACCAGGCACCGTTGAACAGGTCCTTGACCATGTTCTGGCCGTGCTCGTCGGGGAGGTTGAGGACGAGGGCCCGCATCGGGGGCAGCTTAGCGGGCGATCGGGCGATCCGGGCGCGTCCAGATCGGCTCGTCGAGCGACGGCAGGGCGATCGAGTCCAGCTCGTGCAGTCCAGGGGCCCGCGAGGACGGCGCGGGGGCCAGCCAGGTCGACGCCAGCTCGAAGGACTCCCAGCGGTTGAACTCGGGCGGCAGGACGACGGACTCGACGTGCTCCGACGCGATGGACTCCAGCCAGGACCGGCCATCCAGCGGCGCCGGGTCGACGAAGAGCAGCACGCGATCGTAGGGCGCCAGCAGGGTCCGGGAGCGCGCTGCCTGCTCGGCGCAGCGGCGGGGGTTGGCGTAGCTGCGGAGCTGGTCGGACTCCAGGCGCAGGGCCGCAGCCTCGTCCCCCGCCGGCCCGGACTCCAGGGCGAGCAGGTCGCGGCTCAGCTCCGCCACGCTGTGCAGGCCGACGGGCCCGAGCACGCGCTTGCGAGCCAGATCCACGGCGCGGGTGCGCAGGGCCACCCGCCGCAAGGCGGCCCCCTCGGCGCAGCCGGGTGGCGCCACGTCGTCGAGCGCCAGCACGTCGCCGCTGCCGGCGGCCGCAAGCAGGGCCGCGGGGTCCAGATCCTGGCCGTGCCGCGCATAGAGGATGACCGTGCCGGGCTCCGGCGGACGCTGCCGCAGCACCGACAGGGCCCGTTGCTCGGGGGCGCGCAGGGCGACGCCGATCTGCACGAAGGCGGCCAGTTGGAGCAGCACGAAGAGCGCGACGAGGGCACGCCTGTCGGCCCAGCGCAGCAGCACGGGCGCAGCGACCGTGAGCAGGGGGGCGGCGTAGATCAGCGCGTGCCGCCACTGGTTCAGCCCCCAGCTCGACTCGGAGAGCAGGTAGAGGCCCGACCAGAGCAGCACGAAGAGCGCCAGGGGCTTCGCCTGCCGCGCGCCGCGCAGGAACGCCAGCTTGAGCGGGAGCACCGGCGGCGTGAGCAGCAGCCAGCCGATCGCGCCCCACTCGAGCGCCTTGCGGGCGAGGAAGGCAGCGCTCACACGCTCCGTGCGCCCCCCGCCGTTCTCGAGGAAGGAGTCGAGGTAGCCGGGCAGCGCGATCACCGAGGCCGCGACGCCGGCGGCGATCAGGACGAACCAGGCGCGCCGACCGCGACCCCAGATCAGCGCGAGGGCGACGCTCGGGATCAGGAGCACGAACTCGGGCTTCAGCGCCGCGGCGAAGGCCAGGCCGAAGGTGCCGAGCAGGCCGAGGAGCAGCGGGCGGTGCCGGTCCAGCGCCGCGGCCCCGGCCCACAACGCCAGGGTGGAGCCGACCGCTGCCGGAAGGTAGGCGGTCACCGCCGAGGAGTAGGGCCAGGCGACCGGGCTCAGCAGGAGCAGGCCGCCGACGAGCAGCCCCGCGCGGCGGTCTGCGTGGCGCCAGGCCAGGAGCGCGCCGAGCACGGGCAGAAGCACCCCGAAGAAGCGCGCGATGCAGGTCGCCGCGTCGATGCCCGTGCCGAGCAGCCCCGGCGCGATGCGCAGCAGCGGCAGCAACAGCCCGTGGGCGCTGTGCGAGGCCGGGAGCTGCGCGAGCGGCGCGCCCGCAGCCACCGCGGCGAGCGCGAGGTCGTCGTTCTGGATGTGCAGGAGCGCGTCCGGCAGCAGCAGGCGGGTCGCAGCGGCGAGCAGCACGAGCTTCGTGAGGGGAGCCCGCCGGTCGGGAGGCGCGAGCCGCACGAGGGCCCAAGCGAGGGCGGCGGCGGCGGCGACCACCACGAGGCGCGCGCCGGGCATCGCAGCCTGCGCCCGGGCGAGACCTTGCACAGCCGGCTCCCAGGTCACGACGAAGCCAGCGGTGATCGGCGCGTTCCACACGGCCGCGCAGCCTACCCCGTCCTCCTCCGGGCTACCGTTGCGGCGTGACCGCCTTCCCTGAGATCCCCGACCGCGACCTCGC
>JAJDAI010000798.1 GCA_029261955.1 Deltaproteobacteria bacterium
CCGGCGTCGATCCTGGCCAGCTGTCGACGAAAGGGCAGCTGGGCGAGCGTCGTTGGGGTCGACGTGGCGGTCATGGCCGCGGAGTGTAGTACGTGCCGCCCCTCGCACGGGGACCCTCGCCGATCGGCCACGTAGGGCCCATTCCTGCCTCGGGTGCGGTTGCGATTCGGCCGCCGCGCTTCGCTGGTGGCGAGGCTGCGGGCTCGGAGTCAGCGCGGCGAGCAGGAGCGGGGCAGACCCCCCATCGACGCGGACCACCGGATCGGCCATTGCGTCCGACGAACGGAGGACTAAGTTGCCCTCCCTGCCCCACTGGAGATCATCGTGGTACCCGCAGATTCCGCCCCCAACCAGCCCGAGATTCGACGCGGATTGAGGGAGCGCTATGCCGATGTCTACACGCCCGAGGCCCTCGCGGCCCTGAAGGCGCTCGACTCCTGGAACGACGCACGCGCCGAGGTGATGGCTTCGCGCATCGCCCGCCGCCACCAGCGCGCGCTGGACCGTCAGCACATCCCCTTCCTCGATCCCGACGCCCTCATCGCCCGCACCAGCATCCGGGTGCAAGACGCCCGGGATGGCAAGTTCGACGGCTCGGAGATCCCCGCGGATCTGCAGCGCCAGTGGCTGCAGGGCACCGGACCGGGGGCGAAGCCCCACGCCTCGACCGCCAGCTCGATCCGCAACGTCGCGTACGCGCTGCTCAGCGGCGCCGACGGGTGGATGTTCGACGGGGAGGATGCCCTCGGTCAGATCTCCACCATGTCGCTGGAGAACCAGCGCAACCTGAAGCTCGCGTTCGCCATGGACCCGGTGTTCCTGGCCGCCGCGCAGACCGTCGCCGGCCAGATGAACAGCTGGGCGGATGGGTTCTTCGGGCGCCCGATCATCGACGACTGGCGCCAGCAGCTGGAGTTCACGACCCGGATCTTCAGGCCCCGGGGACTGCACCTCGACGACCGCCACATCCGCCGCGCGGACGGCTCCGGCTTCTCGGCATCCATCGTGGACGCTGCCCTGTACGTGGTGAACAACCACCAGACCCTGCGCTCCCAGGGGCGCTCGGTCGTGCTGTACCTGCCCAAGATCCAGAACGCCGAAGAGGCCGCGGTCTGGAACGGGCTGCTGTCGGCGCTGGAGGAGCACATCGGACTGCCGGTGGGGACCATCAAGGTGTACGTCCTGGTGGAGCAGCTCGAGGCGTCCTTCCAGCTGATGGAGATCCGGGCGGCCTTGGGTCTGCACTTCGTCGGATACAACACGGGGCGCTGGGACTACATCGCCAGCGTCAGCGACGCCGTGCGGTGGGATGAGGCGTTCATCAACCCCAACATCGACGCCATCGGCATGACCTACGGCTACATGCGCACCTACGAAGACCGTGTGCGGCGGGCCGTCAACACGCCAGACCGCAACGGGCGGTGCGCGCTGTGGCAGGGGGGCATGGAGCCCAACATCCCCGTCGGCACCGACGCGGGCGTCGCCGCGAGCATGAAGCGGGCCCTGGCCGGGGCCGAGCGCGAGCAGCGGGAGGGCGCCAGCGGCAAGTGGATCGCCCACTGGAAGATGGTCCACATCGTGCGCCCGGTGTGGGAGCGAGTCGGGCAGGCCAACCAGCTCGGTCGCGCGTTTGAAGCCCTGACCTACACGGACCAGGACGCAGCGGACCTGATCGCGCTCGAGCCCGCCCCCCGCACGGTGGTCGGCGCGCGGGACCTGCTGTCCGTCGGGCTGCAGTACGGCAACGCGTTCGGCCAGGGCCTTCAGGCCGCCGCGCTGAAGCCGGCGGACCACTTCGGCGACGACGATGTGCTCTACCTCATGGAGGACATGGCGACCGGGGAGATCCGGCTGTCGATCCTGTGGGAGTGGCTGCACAAGGGCGCCACCCTGACGCAGGACGATGAGGGGGCAGGGGTCGTCGCCGGGGACGTGTTCGACGGGCCGCTGTTCGCGAGGCTCCTCGCCGAGGAGGTCGACAAGCTCCAGCGGGCCGACAACCGGGACGTGCATGACGCCAGCAAGGCGACCACGCTGCCGATCGTCGAAGTGATCGTGCGGACCTACGTATCCAGCAGCTTCAAGGCCCCCTGGTACGTGGACCTGCTCAACATCAACCTCGACAACCTCGATCTCGAGCAAGGAAGAGCGCGCATCCGTCGGTACTTCGACGCGTTCGCCGCGGACGGCACGCGGATCACCCACAATCTCGACTTTGACACCCCTGCACAGGAAAGAACGTCATGAACAACCAGTTCGACAACGAAGTGACAGAGACCGCCACCTGGATGGAGGGTGCGCGCTTCGAGGGCATCATCCGGCTGTTCACGGCGAGGCAGGTGGTGGAGCAGCGAGGGACCATCCGCCGCGAGTACGCGGTGGCCCGGGGCGCAGCAGAGGGCTTCTACGCCCGGCTCCGGGAGCTGTTCGACCAGAACAAGTCGATCACCACCTTCGGCCCCTATTCCCCTGGGCAAGGCGTGGCGATGAAGCGCGCGGGCATCGAGGGCATCTACCTCGGCGGCTGGGCGACCTCCGCGAAGGGCTCGGTCGGCGAGCCCCCGGGGCCGGACCTGGCCAGCTACCCCCTCAGCCAGGTGCCCAACGAGGCCGCCGTGCTCGTGCGGGCGCTGCTGAGCGCAGACAAGAATCAGCGGTTCCTGCGGTCTCGCATGACGCAGGCCCAGCGGGACGCGAGCCCGGAAGTGGACTTCCGGCCCTACATCATCGCCGACGCCGACACGGGGCACGGCGGCGACGCGCACGTGCGCAACCTGGTGCGCCGCTTCGTCGAGGTGGGTGTGCCCGGCTACCACATCGAAGACCAGCGGCCCGGCTCGAAGAAGTGCGGCCACCAGGGTGGCAAGGTGCTGGTGCCCGTGGACGAGCAGATCAAGCGGCTCAACGCGGCCCGCTTCCAGCTCGACATCATGGGCGTGCCGGGGATCATCGTCGCCCGCACGGACGCCGAGGCGGCCACCCTGCTCGAGGCTCGGGGGGACGAGCGGGACCACCCGTTCATCCTCGGCGCCAGCCGGGTCGACCTGCCGTCCTACAAGACGGCCTACCTGAGCCTGTTGCGGCACCTGCATGCGGCCGGCATGGAGGAGCTCAACGGCCACCTCCTGTACTCGATCTCCCGGGAGGAGTACGACGACGCGGATGGGTGGCTGGATCGCACCGGCCTGCTCGGTGAGATCAGCGCCGCCGCGGATCAACACCTCGCCACCCCCGGCAGCGATGCTGCAGCGGTGCTCGACGCGATCACGGTGAGCTTCCTGGCGAAGTGGAGCGCCCAGGCGGGGCTGAAGACCTACGCCGAGGCGGTGGCGGACGTGATGGAGTTCCGCGCCAGTGAGGGCGCGGAGTTCGAGGTGACCCTGGAGGAGTGGCGGGAGTTCGCCTCCACAGCTTCGCGGTACGCGGCGCAGGCCCGGGCCGAAGAGATGGGGCTGGTGGTCGTCTGGGACTGCGACCTCGCGCGCACGCCGGAGGGGTACTTCCAGGTGCGCGGGGGCATCCCCTACGCCATCGCCAAGTCGCTGGCGGTGGCTCCGTTCTGCGACATCCTGTGGATGGAGACGAAGACCGCGAAGCTGGCCGACGCGAAGGTCTTCGCCGACGCGATCCACGCGGTGTTCCCCGACAAGATGCTCGCCTACAACCTGTCGCCGTCCTTCAACTGGGACACGACG
>JAJDAI010000799.1 GCA_029261955.1 Deltaproteobacteria bacterium
GCGGCCGAGCTCGGCGTGGCCTCCTTCGACGTGCTGGTGCGGGACGGCGACGGCGGCTCGGACCGCCTGAGCTGGAGCGCGTCAGTCGCCTTCCTGGACGCGGACGCGGACGGGCTCCCCGACACCTGGGAGCTCGAGCACGGCCTCGACCCCACGGTGGACGACGCGGCAGAGGACCCCGACGGCGACGGGCTGAGCAACGCCGAGGAGTGGTCGCAGGACAGCGGTCCCGCGAGCTCCGACGCCCCGCCCGCGCCGCTTCCCCTCGAGCCCGCCGCGGACGCGGTCGTGAGCACCCGCACGCCGACCCTGGTCGCCCTGGAGGACGGCGGCGGCGACACGGTGGAGCTGGAGTTCGAGGTGCACGGCGCTCCCTCGCTGCTGGAGCTGCTGACCGCGGGCACCGCGGCCGCGACGCCGTCGGGCCTCGTGAGCTGGCTCGTGGATGTCGAGCTGGACGAGAACATCGAGGTCTTCTGGCGGGTGCGCGCGCTCGACCTCTCCGCGCCGGGGCCCTGGACGGCGCTGCAGTCGGTCTTCGTCGACGAGGTGAACGACCCGCCGACCGTGCCCACGCCCAGCTCCCCCGATGGCGGCACGGTGCAGACCGCGAGCCCCCTGCTCGTGGCGGCGGAGAGCACGGATCCCGAGGGGGATGCCGTCGAGGTCACCTTCCGCCTCTACGCGGACGACGGTGCGCTGGTGCAGAGCATCCAGGCGGCCGAGCAGCCCGACGGGACCTGGGCCGCGCCGCCGCACAGCCCGCTGAGCGAGGACGTGGACTACAGCTGGACCGCCCAGGCCAACGACGATCGGGGCGCGGAGTCCGCCGAGTCGGCCGCCGCGGCCTTCCACCTCGACGTGACGAACTCGGCGCCGCCTGCGCCCGCGTGGACGAGCCCGCTCGCCCAGGAGCTGGACACGGCGACGCCGACCTTGAGCTGGGCCGTGGGCGAGGACCCCGACGGCGATCCCATCGTCCTGCGGGTGCAGTGGGGCGCCGACCCCGCGGCAGGCTTCGCGGACGAGGCCACCGTGGAGCCCGAGGGGGGCATCGCGAGCCTGGATCTGGACGATGCGCTGGACGAGAATTCCCGGACCGTGGCGCGGGTGCGCAGCGAGGACGATCGGGGTGCGGTCTCCCCCTGGGTCTCCGTGGACTTCGTGGTCGACGCCGTCGAGGAGGACCCGGGCACGCCGGTGGTCATCGAGCCGGCGGACGGGGCCCTCGTGGCGGGCGACGCCGTGGTGGTCCGCTGGGCGCCCACCCAGGACCCGGACGACGAGGCCCTGCTCTACGCCGCGCGGATCGTGCGCGACGGCCTGGACCTGGAGGACGGCGAGGCGGCCTGGTCCGCGAGCGAGCTGCCGGCCGGTGCCCTGGAGGGCAGCATCGCGGTCGACCTGGAGCTGGAGTCCGGCGGCTGGCGCGTGCTCGTGCAGGCGACCGACCCGACGGGGCGCAGCGGAGCCTGGAGCGTCGCGCCCCGGTTCACGGTGGCGGGTGTGGAGCCGGGCGAAGGCGTCGACCTCGGGCCGGGGGAGGGCGAGGGCTGGGTCTGTTCGGTGGCCGGCGAGCCGGGCCTGTCGGCCCTGGCGCTGCTGCTCGTCTTCAGAATCGGAAGGCGACGCCGCCGGAGATCCGCGCGTTGAAGACCGTGTGCAGCACGCCCACCTCGCCTTGAATCCGCACCGCGACCACGCCGTCGCCGGGTGACAGGTCGACCCCGCCCGCCGCCGCGACCCCGCCGAAGAACTCCGGTGCGCTGTAGCCGTCCCGGTTCCAGGCGAACTGACCCGCCACGCCCACGAAGGGCGAGATGGCGCCGGCCTTGCGCACGCCGAGGCTGAGGCCCAGCGGGGCGAAGAAGACGGGGCGGCTGACGGGCTGCTCGCCGGCGAGCTCCTGCACGTCCACCTGGCCGCCGTAGGAGGGGCGCAGCAGGACGCCGAGCTCCAGGGGGCCGACGAGTCGAACTGACACGTCCACGGCCAGCATCGCGTAGTTGTGCGGGTGGGCGACCTGGTAGCCCGCGCCCACGGCGACGTGCAGTCGCCGGCCCCAGTCGCGGGGCTCCTTCGCCTTCGCTTCCTTGCGGGCGGGCTTCTTGCGAGGCTTGCGTTCGGTGCGGGAGTCGGCTGCGCCGCCGGCTTCCCAGGCCTCGGGCGCGCCGCCATCGATGGGCCAGGTCACCGCGCGGTGGCCGCCGCGGTACTGCAGCGTGTGCACGGCGCCGTCGCGCGATCCGAACTCGTGGCGGAGCAGCAGGCTCATGGCGCGCTGTCCGCCGGGGCTGCGGCCGAGGTCGCGCCAGATGTCCCGTCCGGCGCCGGGCTGCACGAGCACCGACTCGGTGCCCTTCGTGTGGATCCACGCGCCCTGGAGGCCGTCTGCGGTCTCGATCTGGAGCAGGTGCCGGCCGACGCCGAGGCCGACGCCCTCGCTCCCGGAGTCTTCGACCAGCTCGCCGTCGATGTGCACCGCGCGGGCCGCCGGTCCGGGCCAGAGGAAGAGGCGGCCGGCGCTCAGGCTGTCCCGCACCTGCACGAGCAGGTCGAGGTGGGCGGCGGGGAAGCCGCGTTCGCCGGTGTACTCCCAGTCGACCACCGCGGCGTCGGCCATGTAGTTGCGGGCCTCGGCCTCCTTCCCCTCATCGAAGAGCAGCGCGCCGCGCAGGAAGGACGCGCGCGCCAGCAGGCCCTTCGGCTGGACCGTGTCCGAGCAGGGAAGCAGGGTGCCGAGCATGTCGAGGGTCTTGGCGGCACCTTCGAGGTCGAAGCCCAGGACCTGCTCCGTGGCGCGGTCCAGGTAGTCGGTGGGATCGAAGTGGATGCCCTCGCCCTCGCAGCGCTCGACGCTGACCTCGGCCGCGAGCAGGCGGCTGGGGCCGGCGAGCACGTCGGCCGGCAGGACCTTCGCCGGGCGCTGACCCGTCTGGCGCTCGACGCGGCCCGAGGCATCGCGGTCCCGGCTCACCCCGCCGTCGTGCACGACCACATCGGCCCAGGCTGCGGTGGAGAGCAGCAGCGAGCTCAGCAGGGACAGCCCGAGCAGCGCGGCTCGGGAGGGCCTCACTTCAGCCTCGCGTTCAGCTTGTAGAAGTCGGCCACGTAGGTCGTCTTCTCGCCGGCGCGCACCGTCAGCGTCTTCTTGCCGGCCTTGCGCTTGAAGCCGGCGCACTCCGACTCGTCGTCGCAGACGAAGCGGACCGTGTAGGTGCCGGGGGCGAGGTTCACGCCGCGGCGGGTCTCGTCGGTGGTGCCGTAGCTCTTGTCGCCGATCGTCACCTTGCAGCGGGGACGGGCGGAGAGGTGGAGCATGCCGTGCTCGACGGCCTCGGAGCTCGTTGCGGCCACCGGGGCGGGCTTGGGGGTCGCGCGCGAAGTCGGGGGGCGGCTGCGCGGCGTCGGCTGGCTGCGGGGCTTCGGCGTCGCTCGGGGCTCGACGCTGGGCTCGGGCGTGGCGGCGGCCGGCTCCTCCACGGTCTCTTCGGCCGGCTCGGCCGCGGCGGTGGGCTCCTCGACGGGCTCCTCGACGGGCGCCGGGCTGGGCTCGGGCGGGGGCTCGACGACGACGTTCGCGCCCTCGGCGATCGCGGGCTCCTCCGGGGGGACGACGTCGTTGGCCGCGGGGCGCCCGAAGACGATGACGGCCAGCACGCCGAGCAGGAGCGCCAGGCCGATCGCGACGCCGGCCAGCACGTTGCGGTCCGGGCCGGACTTGCCGCGGGCGGGCGTCCTTCGCGCCGAGATCACGGGCGGGGGAGGCACCGCGCCGTCGAAGACCTCGGTGATCTCCTCCACATCGGGGCTGTGGGCGGGGGTGTCCAGCGTCTGGGCGTAGGTGGGCTTGGGGCTGCTGTGGGGCCCGCTGGGGTGCAGGGGCTGGAGCGGCTGCTGGTGCGGCGGCAGGGAGGGGGACTCGAGCCCGGGGCCGAGGCGCTGCACGGCGTCCGAGCCGAAGGCGCGCACCTGGCCGGTCACGGCCGACATCGCCCGGGTCACGGGCACGTCGGGCGGGTGGACGCCCGGGGAGGGGAGCGGCAGGTCCTCGAAGGAACTGCCTCCGTCCAAGCCGAAGAACTCGCCGGTGGCCGGGGACGCGGCGACGCTGAGGTCCATCGGCACGTCTTCGGCGATCACCGGCGGCTTGCCCTGCGGCGGCAGTGAGTGGTAGCCGCTCTCCTGCTCGACGACCGACGACCAGAAGTTCCGGTTCTCGGCCGCGGGGTGCCGTGCGCGCAGCCACTCGAGCTGCTCGCTGAAGATCCGCGCGGAGTCGGGGCGGTAGCGCCGGTCCTTCTGGAGGGTGGCGCGGAGCAGGCCGATCCAGCCGTCCACCGCCTCCTCGGGCAGCTCGCCGTTGTGGCCGGCTTCGAGGTGCAGGCGCAGGGGCTCGAGGCGCTCCTCGATGTCCATCTCGAAGGCTGTGTGCATCGCCCGGGCGAGATCCGCCGGGGTCATGACCTCGACGTCCAGCAGCCGGCGACCGAGCAGCATCTCGTAGAGGATGGCGCCCAGCGAATAGAGGTCCGCGCGGCTGTCCAGGTCTTCGCCCGTCAGCTGCTCGGGGCTCATGTAGAAGACGGTGCCCTTGGTCTGCCCTTCCTGGGTCCGGGCGGCGAGGCGGTTGTCCTTCGCCTTGGCGATGCCGAAGTCCAGGACCTTCACCTGGCCGCGGAAGTTGACCATCAGGTTCTGCGGCTTCAGGTCCCGGTGCACCAGGCCCAGGCTCGTGCCGTCCCGCCCGAGCAGGGCGTGCGCGTGGGCCAGGGCGTCCGCGACCATGAGGCCCATGTGCAGGACCGCGGTGGCCGGCAGGTGGCGCCCCTCCTCGACGAAGGTCTCCAGGACCTCGGAGATGTCCACGCCGCGCACGAACTCCAGGACCATGAAGTAGATGTCCCCAATCACGTCGTGGTCGACGTGCTTGAAGTCGATGACCTTCACGATGTTGGGGTGGTCGAGCTGGGCGAGGATGCGGGCTTCGTCGGCCATCTGGCGGGCGACGTTGGGGTTGTCGGCCACGACCGCGGAGTCGAGGACCTTGACCGCGAAGTCGGACACGAAGCCCATGTCGCCGCGCACCTCGGCGCGGTACACGCGGCCGAAAGCGCCCGCACCGATCAGCTCGGTGAGGGTGTAGCGGTCCAGCTGGAACGGGAGCTTCACGCTGCCGCCCCTCCGCGCCGCGCAGGCTGGGGTCCGGGGCTCACCCGGCGCCGACGCAGGGCCAGGGGCAGGAGCAGGAGCACGCCGGCTCCCGCGCCGCCGCGCTCGCCGCAGCCGAGCACGCAGCCGTAGGGCGTGTCGCCGGGGGCCACGCTGTCGTCGTCGTCGTCGTCGCTGGTCGCGTCGTCGTCGTCGTCGTCGGAGCCGCAGTTGGGGTTGTCGTCGACGTCCCCGTTGCAGTCGTTGTCGACGCCGTCGCAGGTCTCCGGGGCGCCCGGGTGGACCTCCCGCTCGTCGTCGTCGCAGTCGCCGGTGCAGGTGCTGAAGCCGTCGTTGTCGCCGTCTGCCGCGCTCAGAGCCGCGTCGGTGTCGTCGCAGTCGGGCGGGTTGTCGCAGCCGGTGGAGCCGTCCCCGTCGCCGTCCTGGTCGCTGACGTCTTCGTCGCTGTCGTCGCAGTCGCCGTCGCAGCTGGACTGGCCGTCGCCGTCGGCGTCGCCGTGGTTCAGGTCGGCGTCGTTGTCGTCGCAGTCGTCGCAGCCCAGCTCGTCGTCGCCGTCGCCGTCCAGCTCGTCTGCGGGCAGGTCGCCGTCGCAGTCGTCGTCGATGCCGTTGCAGCGCTCGGGGGCTCCGGGGTTCCGGTCCGCGTCGGCTTCGTCGCAGTCGCCGTCGCAGTCGGTCCAGCCGTCGTTGTCGTCGTCGTTGCAGGCGGGCGGGTAGATGCCCAGGGAGTAGCCGCTGCCCAGGTCCGCGGAGTCGCAGGACACCGAGAGCATGCCGTCGGCCGAGCCGATGCCCACCGCCGAGCGGCCGCCGTTGTCCCGGTCCGTGCCCTGCACGTCCAGGTCGGCGTAGTGGAACTCGAGGTGGCTGTCGGCCTCGTGCAGGCTGGCGTGGAAGTTGGTGCGGCCGAGCACGTCGTGGTGCGGGACGTTCTGCCAGAGCACGATGAGGCGGCGGTTCGGCTCGCTGCCTTCGGTCCAGGCGAAGATCCCGTCGTCGGGGGTCAGGACCTGCACGGGGTTCAAGTCGGTCCAGTAGACCCAGGCGTAGCGCTCGGTCGGCTGCGGCACGGGGCAGGCGTGCTGGTAGTTGATCGCGGCCTGGCCACCGAAGGAGAGGGCGCCGTTTGAGTGCACGTCCACTTGGGTGAAGCTCTGCCCGTAGAAGGAGAACGGAAAGCCCAAGGAGACTGTCGTGACGGCGTCGTCACCCAGATCCAGGGGCGTTTTGTCCACTGCGACCTCGAAAGTATAGGGCGGCCCGCCCTCGTTGCTGCCCAGCCACGTGTATCCGAAGGCATCCGGACCACCCGCCGCGCGCGCGCAGGGCGCGACGAGGCTGCTCGCCAGCAAGGCGAGCGCGGGACCGAACACACGAACCGCGGTGTTTCGCGGTCGCTTCGGGACGGGCTTCATCCGTTCACCGCCAGGATTCCCCCTCCCCAATGGGGGGCGACGCTAACTACCGCTGTGGGCCGGTGCGGTCAAGGGTCGAGGGGCCTGCGACCGTTGGTTCTCTCGCGCGCGTGAGTGCGCGGGCCGCCGCGGGAGGTGCTAGACCTCCCGCCGTGATGCGCCCACTCCTCCTTCTGCTCTTGTCCCTCCTGGTCCTCCCCGTGCACGCCGAGGAGGCGGAGCCCTGGAGCATCGACGCGCCTGCCGGGCCGCAGCACACGGCGACGATGTCGCTCGATCGCGGCACCTGGATGGGCGTCGACGTGCACCCCGATGGGGACCGGCTCGTCTTCGATCTGCTCGGTGATCTCTACCTCCTGCCCATCGGCGGCGGGGTGGCCGAGCCGCTCAGCGCGGGGCCCGCCTGGGACACCGAGGCCCGCTGGTCGCCCTCGGGGGCGGAGCTGGTGTTCACCTCGGACCGGGGGAACAACCGGAACCTGTGGCTCATGGACGCCGACGGGGGCCGGCCCCGCGCGCTGACCGCCGAGACGGCGACCCGGGTCTCCGACGCGTCCTGGTCGCCCGACGGCGAGCGGTTGGTCGCCCGGAAGCGCTCCACGGATCGCTCGTCCATCGGCGTGCACGAGCTGTGGCTCTTCGACCGCTTCGGCGGCAAGGGGGTGCAGCTGACGAAGAAGGAGGAGCTCGGTGGCGTGGTCGAGCCGGCCTGGAGCGCCGACGGGGCCGCCCTGTACTACTCGGCCCGCGGGGCCCGCTACGCCTACGCCCGGGACCCGAGCCACGGCATCTTCCAGGTGCGAAAGCTCGACGTGAAGACCGGCCGCTCGCGCCCGGTGACCGGGGAGTTCGGCGGTGCGGCCCGGCCCACGCCCTCACCGGACGGCCGCACGCTCGCCATCGTCCGCCGGGTCCGCGACGCGACCTGGCTCGAGCTGCTCGACCTGGAGACCGGGGCGCGGACCCCGCTGGCCGACTGGCTGGATCAGGACGAGCAGGAGGGCTTCGCCATCAGCGGGGTCTACCCGCGCATCGACTGGCTGCCCGACGGAAGGAGCCTGGTGCTCTGGGCCGAAGGGCAGCTGTGGCGGCTGTGGCTCGACGGCCGCCGCGAGGCGATCCCCTTCCAGGTCACGGCCGAGATGCAGCTCTCCGAGCCGGTGCGCGCGCCCCGCTCGCCGGTGTCCGAGCGGGTGCAGGCGCGGCTGGTGCGCTGGCCTGCGCTGGCCCCGGACGGCGAGACCCTGGCCTTCTCGGCCCTGGGCTCGGTGTGGACCCAGGACCTGAGCGGGGGTGAGCCGCAGCGCTTGAATTCCGCCACCGAGCGCGGGTACGCGCCCGCCTGGTCGCCCGATGGTCGCTGGCTCTGCTGGGTGTCCTGGGACGACGTGGAGGGTGGCGCGGTGCACGTCCGGGCGCGCAAGGGGGGGCGCAGCTTCGTCGTGGGGCGTGCCGGGCCGAAGTACAGCAACCCGGCCTTCTCGCCCGATGGGCGGGAGATCGTGGTCCTGCGGGGCTCCGGAGCCGCGGCGCGCGGCAACGACCTGGGCGGTGAGCTCTGGCAGGAGATCGTGATCCTCGGGCTGGACGGCGGGGAGTCCGTGGTCACGGAGACGGCCGGCCTGAAGCGCGCCGGCCGCCCGCGCTTCTCGCCCGACGGGACACGCGTGCTCTTCCCGGAGGAGCGCCCGACGCCGCTGGAGGCCGCCGACGGCATCGTCTCCAGCGTGAACCGCGACGGCAGCGACCGCCGGACCGTGCTCGAGATCGGGCAGGCGACGGACGCGGTGGTGTCTCCGGACGGCGGCTGGGTGGTCTTCCAGGAGGCCCACCACGCCTGGCTGGGCAAGCTGCCGCGCACCGGCGAGGGCCCCCTGAGCGTGGCGAAGGCCGACGGCGCGGTCCCCGTCTGGCGGCTCTCCGAAGAGGCCGGGGACTGGGTCGACTTCAGCGCCGATGGCCGCTTCGTCACCTGGAACCACGGGCCCGAGGTGCGTCGCCTGGAGCTGGCGAGCCTCCTGGTCTGGCAGGCGGAGCAGCAGGAGGCCGCGCGGGCGAAGGCCGAGCAAGCGCCCGAGGACGACGCAGAGGAGCCTTCAGAGACCCTGGCGGATGCCGACGAGCAAGCCGCCGAGAAGCCCGCCCTGCCGCCTTCCGAGGCCTTCCAACTCGACCTGTCGATGCCCCGGGCGGTGCCCAGCGGCGCCGTGGCCATCGTCGGGGCGCGGGTCGTGACGATGCAGGGCGACGAGGTGCTCGAGGGCGCGACGATCCTCACGCGGGACGACCGGATCGTGGCCGTGGGCACCGACGTCCAGATCCCCGAAGACGCGCACGTCGTCGACGGGACGGGCACGACGGTGGTGCCCGGCTTCGTGGACGTGCACGCGCACCTGCACTTCTCCGCCGTGGACACCCTGCAGGCCCAGGACTGGCGCTACCTCGCCAACCTGGCCTACGGCGTGACCACCGTGCACGACCCCTCGGCCTTCACCGACCAGGCCTTCGCCTTCGCGGAGCTGGTCGAGGCCGGGCAGATGCTCGGCCCGCGCGTCTTCTCCACCGGTCAGATCCTCTACGGCGCCTCGGGCTCCTTCCGCTCCGAGGTGGCGTCGCTGGACGACGCGCGGCGCCACGTGCGGCGGCTCAAGCGGCTGGGCGCGATCAGCGTGAAGAGCTACCAGCAACCGCGCCGCGACCAGCGGCAGTGGCTGCTCCAAGCGGGCCGCGAGGAGGGCATGCTCGTGGTGCCCGAGGGCGGCGGCGACCTGCTCAACAACCTGAACATGGTGCTGGATGGCCACTCCGCCATCGAGCACGCCCTGCCGGTCGCGCCGGTCTACGACGACGTGGTGCAGCTCTTCGCGAAGTCCGGTGTCTTCTACTCGCCGACGCTGCTCGTGGCCTACGGCGGGCTGGCCGGCGAGTTCTACTTCTACGCCCGCGAGCCTGTCTGGAAGAACGCGCGCCTGCTGACCTTCACGCCCCAGGGCGTCGTCGACCGGCGGGCCCGGCGCCTGACGCGGGTGGCCCCCGACGACGACTGGCACCACATGGAGGTCGCCCGCTCGGCGGCGGTCATCCAGCGCGCCGGCGGCAGGGTGACCGTCGGCGGCCACGGCCAGCTCCAGGGCCTGGGGACGCACTGGGAGATCCAGGCGCTGGCAGGGCCGGGGGCCATGACGCCGCTGGAGGCGCTGCGCTCCGCGACGCTGAACGGCGCCGCCTACCTGGGCATGGAGGCCGAGCTGGGGAGCATCGAGGTCGGCAAACTCGCCGACTTCGTGGTGCTGGAGCGCAACCCGCTGGACGACATCGCGAACACCGACTCGGTGCGCCAGGTGGTCAAGAACGGGGTGCTCTACGACGCCGCGACCATGGACCGGGTCTGGCCGGCCCCCGAGCCGGCGCCCCCGCTGATCTGGCAAGTGGCGAAGGGCGACATCGAGGGCGGCTGCGCCGGGGCGCACTGACTCAGGAGAGCAGCAGCTCAGCGGCGCTGTTCGCGCTCTTGACGCACTCCGCGACGCCCACCCCGCGCAGGTAGTTGCCCGCGAGCTCGAGGTTGGGGAGGGCGGCCACGCCGGCCTCGATCCGCGCCACGCGGTCCAGGTGCCCCATGACGTACTGCGGCTGCCGGTTCACGTAGCGCGCGACCTGCGTGGTCACGGGCTGCGCGTCGATGCCCAGCAGGTCCTTGAGGTCCTTCAGCGAGCCGTCGACCAGCGCGCGGTCGTCCAGGGCGCCGACGTCGGGCCCCAGGGCCCCGCCGACGAAGGCCCGGATGAGCACGCGGTCCGGGGCACAGCGCCCTTCGTACTTGCGCTGGGTGAAGGTCCCAGCCATCACGAAGCGGTCCTCGTTCGCGGGCACGACGAAGCCGAAGGCGTCCAGGGGGTGGTGCACACCCTCGGCGTTCCAGACGAGGTTGATCGTCGCGGCCGAGGCGAGGGGCACGCCCGAGATCTCGGAGCCCAGATCGGAGTCCAGCTCCCCCAGGACCGAGGCGGCGACGCGGTTCGGCAAGGCGACGAGCACGCGATCGAAGGCTTCGTCCCCGCCCGCGCGCACGGTCCAGCCGTCGTCCGTCCGCTCCAGCGCCTCCACCGGGGAATCCAGCCTGATGGTCGAGGGCGCCAGGGCCGCCTCCAGGGCGTCCACCAGGGCCTGCATGCCGTCCTTCGGGGTGCGGAACAGCGAGTAGGCCGCGCCGGCCGAGCGGGCCTTCGTCAGCTTCGCCTGGGCCTGCATGCCGAGCGTCAGCGAGCGGTGCTTCTGCTCCAGGTCCAGCAGCATCGGCATGGTCGCGCGCAGGCTGAGGTTCTCGGGATCCCCCGAGAAGATGCCCGCGATCATCGGCTGGGCCAGGCGGACCAGGGCCTCCGAGCCCAGGCGGCGCCGCACGAAGTCGGCCAGGGAGACGTCGTCCGTGTCCGAGCAGCCGGGGCGGCGCGGCAGGATGAGGTCCAGGGCCATGCGCAGCTTGCCCGGCCAGGAGATCAGCGAAGACTTCAGGAAAGGCATCCACCTCGTGGGCGCAAGCAGCCGGAACCCTTCGGGGATCGGGTGCAGCTTGCCCCGCTGCACGATCAGGGTCCGCGCGTGCTCCTCGCCCGTGCCGATCAGCTCGACGCCCAGCCGCTCGCAGAGCTGGATGGACGCGGGCTTGGTGCGGACGAAGGAGTCCGGGCCCAGCTCCATGATCACGCCGTCGCGCGTCACGGTGGCGAGCGCCCCGCCCAGCCGCGAGCTGCCTTCGAACAGCGTGACGTCGGCGCCAGCGTCCTGGAGCGCGAGCGCGCCTGCCAGGCCGGTGATGCCTCCTCCGAGGACTGCGACGCGCGTCACGTCAGACCGAGGTGGCTTCGTGGACGTACTCGATGAGCCGCTTGACGTTGTCCACGGGGGTCGGCGGCAGGATGCCGTGGCCCAGGTTGAAGACGTGGCCGGGGCGGCCGGCGTTGGCGTCGACGATCCGCTGCGCTCGCTCGCAGAGGTAGTCGGGCTCGGCCAGGAGCAGGATGGGGTCGAGGTTCCCCTGCGCGGGCGTGTCGCCCAGCAGGTCCCGGGCCCAGGCGAAGTCGGTGTGGAAGTCGACGCCGATGACGTCGCCGCCGGCCTCCTTCATCTGCCCCAGCAGGGTCGCGCTGCCCGTGCCGAAGTGGATGACCGGGGTGTCGGGGCACTGCTCCTTGACCGCGCGGATCAGCCTGGCCGTCCAGGGCTTCGCGAAGGTCCTGTAGTCGTCGGGCCCCAAGGCGCCGATCCAGGAATCGAAGACCTGGAGCACCTGCGCGCCCGCCTTCACCTGGCCCACGAGGTAGGGCACGAGGCCCTCCACCAGCTTGTCCATCAGCGCCGTCCAGGCGCCGGGGTCGCGGTACATCAGGCTCTTGGCGTGGATGAAGTTCCGGCTGCCGCCGCCCTCGCAGGCGTAGGCGGCCAGGGTCCAGGGCGCGCCGCTGAAGCCGATGAGCGGCACGTCGTCCTGCAGGCCGGCGCGGGTGGCGGCGATGCCCTCCCACACGTAGGCGAGGTCGGACTCGACGTCGGCCACCTTCAGGCGGTCCACGTCGGCCGCGGTGCGCACCGGCGAGCCGAGCTTCGGGCCCCCGGTCGGGTAGTTGAGCTCCTGGCCCATCGCCTCGAGGATCAGCAGCAGGTCGCTGAAGACGATGGCCGCGTCGGCGCCGATGGTCTCCTGGGCGAAGACCGTGGTCTCGGCCACCAGCTCGGGCGAGCGGCAGAGCTCCTGGAAGGTCACGCGCGAGCGCATCTCCCGGTACTCGACCATGTAGCGGCCGGCCTGACGCATCAGCCAGACAGGGGTGTAGGGGACAGCTTCACCGCGGCAGGCGCGGACGAAGACGGACTGGTCAGAGGGGTGTGCGTTCACGGGACGCGCAATCTAGCGATTGACGGCGGTCACCGCAGCACGAGGTCCACGGTGTATTCGGTGGGAGGCCCGGAATAGCCCACGATCCAGAGCCACAAAGGCTCCCCGCCGGCAAAACTTCCGGAGCTCACGTGGTTTTCGGGGCCAGCGCCGGGCGCAGAGCCCTGGATGAAGCCGGCCTGCTCGCCCTCTTCGATGCCCCAGAGGGCCACGTCCAGATCCGAGTCGGCGTCGCTCCAGGAGAGCACCACGCGGAGCCGAGCGCGGTCGACGCTGTCGGGGACCCGCAGCGCGAAGCAGTCCAGGTCGCCCTCGTCGTAGGCCTCGTCGACCACCTCGCTGACCTCGCCGCTCAGGCGGGTCAACAGGCCGTAGTCCGCCAGACGCAGCTCCTGGCCCTCGGGGGCGAAGCAGGAGCCGAGGGTGGCGTCGTTGGGTTCGACCTCCGAGGGGAAGAGGTAGTCGGGGCTCGCGTCGACCTCGCCGTCGCAGTCGTTGTCGATGCCGTCCCACCACTCGGCGTGGCCGGGGTGCACGGTGTCGGCTGCGTCGTCGCAGTCGTCCACCTCGGCGTAGTGGCCGTCCTCGTCCGCGTCCGTGCAGCCGAAGAGCAGCAGCGCGGCGACGAGGGGGATCCGGCGCGCGGGCCAGACGGCGGCGAAGGCGAGGCACAGCACCATGGGGGTCATCCACCAGAGGTTCTTGTCTCCGCCTGTCCCTAGCCAGGGGTGGGCCGCCAGCAGGGGCACCAACGCGCCCGCCGTGCCGGCGAAGAGGAGCGAGCCCCAGAGGCGCTGGCCGGTCTTCGCGGCGCGCTGCGGGCCGACGATCACGGCGACGACGGCCAGGGTCGAGAGGCCCAGCCGCAGCAGGAGGGGCTCGCTGCGGCTCACCCCCATCCAGAGCGCGGCGGGGGCCAGGAGGAGCTCCTCGACCGCGTCGCGCCCCATGGACAGCTTGTGCGCGCCGAGGGCCTCCTGGAGGTCGGGGTGCTGGAGCAGCAGGAGGAGGTAGGCGGGGCCCGCCACCGCGATGCCGGCCACGAGTCCCCGCGTCGCGCGCCTGGCGTCCCCGGCGCCCATCCACTCGGGGCGGAAGACGGTCACCCAGCCCAGCCAGGCGAGCACGGGCGACCAGGCGGTCCAGTCGCTCAGCAGGGTCAAGGTCGCGACGAGCACGAGCGGCCAGACCGCGGCGTCGGGCTCCTTGAGCGTGCGGTGCAGGACGATCGCGAGCAGGGGCACGGCCACCACGACGAGCGACTGGGGCAACCAGATGCTTCCGGCGGAGATGAGGGCGGGGCTGAAGGCGGCGGTGGCGGCCACACCGAGCCCGCCCCAGGCGCCCAAGGCCATCCGCCCCAGCTGCGCCACGACGGCGAGCAGCAGCACGCCGAGGACCAGGGCGACCCAGTGCCGGTCGATGCCTGCGGGCGTCAGCAGGTCGAGGAGGGGAGGGCGCGCCCAGGGCGTGCCGAACAGCACCGGGTGCTTCGGAGCTTCAGGGAGCGACAGGAAGTTCTGGTGCCTGAGCACTGCGCCGAGCGCCAGGATCACCAGCAGGCCCGCGGTTTCGCGGGGCGGTCGACCGAGGAAGGTCAATCGATGCCGTTGCAGTCCGTGTCGGTGCCGTTGCCCGGCGGGTCGTAGACGCCGGGGGAGTAGTTGTCGTCCGTGTCGTCGCAGTCGCCGCCGACCTCGGAGAAGCCGTCGCCGTCGTCGTCGTAGGTCGTGGTGCCCTCGTCGACCGTGCCGTTGCAGTTGTTGTCGATGCCGTCGCCCTCGCCCGGGGTCGCAGCGTCGAGGTCCTCGGCCGCGAGCGGGTACATCAGCACGTTGCCGTCGTTGCAGTCGCCGTCGACCTCGGAGTAGCCGTCGCCGTCGTCGTCGACGAACTCGGTGCCCTCGTCGAAGGCGCCGTCGCAGTCGTTGTCCAGGGAGTCGGCCAGCTCGGGCGCGCCGGGGTAGACCAGCGGGTCGGCGTCGTTGCAGTCGCCGCCGAGGCCCGTGTAGCCGTCGCCGTCGTTGTCGAAGGCGGGCGTGCCGTTGTCGACGATGCCGTCGCAGTCGTCGTCCACGCCGTTGACCACCTCGGCGGCGCCCGGGTAGGCGTCGCCGTCGCCGTCGTTGCAGTCACCGGGGTCGGCCCCGCCGATGCAGGCGACCTCGTTCTCGCAGAAGCCGTCGAGGTCGTCGTCGTAGACCGAGGTGGTCTCGTCGACGGTGGTGTCGCAGTCGTTGTCGAGGCCGTCCTCGAGCTCGTTGGCCCCGGGGTAGACCAGCGCGTTGGTGTCGTCGCAGTCGCCGGCGGGCTGGGTGAAGCCGTCGCCGTCGGAGTCGTCGGCGGTCGTGCCCTCGTCCACCTGGCCGTCGCAGTCGTTGTCCTGGCCGTCCGCGATCTCCTCGGCGCCGGGGTAGGTGTCGACGCTGTCGTCGTTGCAGTCGCCCTGGACCTCGCTCTGGCCGTCGCCGTCGTCGTCGTAGAGCTCGGTGCCCTCGTCGACGGTGCCGTCGCAGTCGTTGTCGACCGTGTCGCCGACCTCGATGCCGCCGGGGTAGGCGTCTTCGTCGTCGTCGTCGCAGTCGCCGCCGCAGGCCGTGACGCCGTCGCCGTCGTTGTCCCAGTCGGGGTGGCCGGACTCCTCGCAGAGGTTGCCGCGCAGGAGGACCTCGACCTGCCAGTCGACCGAGTCGGGGCCGAGCAGGCCGGCCACGGCTTCGTTGCCGTCCTCGTCCTGGGGCTCGAAGGACGCCGGGATCTCCAGCGTGCCGCGCGCTTCGACGATCCAGGGGAAGGACGTGAAGCCCTGCGGGTGCTCGATGTCGAAGCGGTCGTCGTCGCCGCTGAGCGTGAAGCCGGTGATCTCGATGGCGGTGTCGGTGATGTTCTCGACGATGAAGGTGTCCTCCTCGACCTCGTCGGCGGGCACGGGACCGAAGTCCAGCAGCGCCGGGTAGGCCTGGAGGCCGGGAGACTCCGCTGGAGAGTTCTCGGTGTAGGACTCGATGACACCGAGGGAGCAGGGTGAGGCCTGGGGGTCGAGTCCGTCGGCATTCCAGTCGACTGGGTAACGAAGCTCGAGGTACGGCTG
>JAJDAI010000800.1 GCA_029261955.1 Deltaproteobacteria bacterium
CCTCGCCCTGGAGGAGGCGGGGCGGCTGGCGGCGATCGCGGTGGAGCAGGGACGCTCCCGCGCCTTGCTGCAGCGGCAGGCGCAGGTGGACAAGCTGACCGACCTGCCCAATCGGCTCCTTCTCGCGGACCGCCTCGAGCACGCGGTCGCCCGGGCGCGGGAGGCCGGGCACGCCATCGCGGTCGCGGTGCTCGACCTGGACAGCTTCAAGATCCTCAACGACAGCCTGGGCCACGCGGCGGGCGATCAGCTGCTGCGGGCCGTCGGCCAGAGGCTGCGCTCCAGCTTCCGCGACACGGACACCGTCTCGCGGCTCGGCGGCGACGAGTTCGCCCTGGTCCTGCCCCTGCGTTCGGCCTCGTCCACGCCGCGGGTCGTCGAGAAGATCGCGGAGGCCCTCCGCCGCCCCTTCGAGCTGGAGGGGCGTCCGGTCTACGTCACCGCGTCCATCGGCGTGTCCCTGCACCCCGACGACGGCGACGACGCCGAGACCCTGCTCCGCTGCGCCGACGCCGCCATGACCGCGGCGAAGACCCAGGGGCGGGACAACGTGCGCTTCTTCGCCCCCGCCCTCCAGGAGCACGCGCGGGAGCGGCTGTCCGTGGAGTCCGACCTGCGCCGCGCGCTGGCCGAGGACGAGCTGGAGCTGCACTACCAACCCCGCGTCGACACCGGCACGCAGCGCACAGTCGGCATGGAAGCGTTGGTGCGCTGGCGGCACCCCCAGCGCGGCCTGCTGCTGCCTGGAGCCTTCCTGCCCGTCGCGCAGGACGCCGGCCTCATGCCCGTGTTGGAGGCCTGGGTGGTCCGGACGGCCACGAGCGAGTGCGCCCAGGTCTGCCGCGAGCGAGGCCTGCGCCTGGCCGTGAACCTCACCCCCCAGCGCTTCCGCAGCCCGGATCTCGTGGACGCCATCGCAGGCGCCCTGGAGGCCGCTGGCCTGGCCCCCGAGCACCTGGAGCTGGAGATCACCGAGGGCACCCTCATGGGGGATCCCGAGGGCGCAGTCCAGCAGATGCACCGGCTCAAGGAGCTTCGGGGGCTGGCGCTCGCGGTGGACGACTTCGGCACCGGCTACTCGTCCCTGGCCTACCTCCAGCGCTTCCCCCTGGACACGCTGAAGGTCGACCGCAGCTTCGTCTCCGAGCTGGGCCAGGGCAGCCGCGCCGAGGCGATCGTGCGCACCGTCGTCTCCCTGGCCCACGAGCTGGAGCTGCGCGTCGTCGCCGAGGGCGTGGAGACCGAGGCCCAGCACGAGGCCATCAGCCGGCTGGGTTGCCACGAGGCCCAGGGCTTCCTGCTCGGGCGTCCCGTGCCGCTGGCCGAGGTGCTGCTCGCGCTGACGGCCGCGATCGCCTGATCGCCCCCGCACACGCGCCCAACAAGCTCGCGCAACGCAGCCCCCTCTTCGCTAACCTCTCGCGCGCATGGCCCAGGCGCTGATCCAACCCATCATCACCCTCGGACAGCTCGGCGGCTTCGGTGGCCGGGTCCTGCGCAGCTTCGTCGCGGGCCGCTGGTCCGGGCAGGAGTTCATGGCCCAGGCGGCGACCGTCGCGAGCCGCTGCTTCCTTCCCGTCGTGCTCACCATCGGCCCCTTCGGCGCGGTCATCGGCGTGCAAGGCATGGTCATCCTCGATCTGTTCAGCGCGCACCGGCTGCTCAGCTCGCTGCTGTCGATCTTCATGATCCGCGAGCTGGGGCCCGTGCTCGCCGCGGTGCTGGTCGCGGCTCAGGCCGGCTCGTCCTTCGCGGCCGAGCTGGGCGCGATGCGCATCAAGGAGGAGATCGACGCCACCGCGGTGATGGCGGTCGACCCCATCGGCTGGCACGTCGTGCCCCGGGTGCTCGCCATGGCGCTCGTCGTGCCGCTGCTCACGACGGTGGCCAACGCCTTTGGGGTGCTGGGCGGCTACGCGGTCGCGGTGGGGCTCTACGGCCAGTCGCACGGCGTCTTCGTGGCCCACCTGGCGGAGAACATCGGGGTCTACGACCTGGTGGCCTCGGCCTTCAAGGGCCTCGTCTACGGGCTGCTGGTCGGCCTGATCGCCACCTGGAAGGGCTACAACGCCAGCGGCGGGGCCGAGGGCGTCGGGCGCGCGGTCAACGACACCGTCGTCGCCTCGGTCATGTTCATCCTCGTCTTCAACTACCTGCTCAGCTCCTTGCTCTTCGGGTCCTCGTCGTGACCGGCCTGCCCGAGGTCTTCCTGCGGCGGGTTGGGGGCTACGGCATCTTCTTCGCCGCCTGCGTGCGCTCGACCTTCCAGCACGGCGTGCGCTGGGACCGGGTGCTGGAGGAGTCGCAGAAGCTCGGCGTGCGGGCCTTCCCCGTGCTGGCCACCATGGCCGTCTTCGTGGGCACGAACCTCGCGATCCAGGGGCACGCGGCCTTCTCGGCCCTGGGCGCGGAGAGCCTGGTGGGCATGTTCGTCGCGCTCGGTGGCGTGCGCGAGGTCTGCCCCCTGCTCGCCGCCACCATGGTCGCGGCGAAGGCCGGCACCGAGATGACGGCCCAGCTGGCCGTGATGCGCACCAAGGAGCAGATCGACGCATTGGAGGTCATGGCGGTCGATCCCCGCGCCGAACTCGTGACGCCCTCGCTCCTGGCCATCATGCTGGTGCTGCCCGCGCTGACGATCATCTCGATCGCGCTGGCGCTGGTCGCCGCGACCGGCGTGGCGGTGTTCCAGCTGGGGCTTCAGCGGGGCGACTTCGTGGACTACATGATGAGCAACATCACGGTCTTCGACCTGGCGGCTGCCACGCTCAAGTCCGTCTTCTTCGGGGCGATCATCGCGACCGTGAGCGGCTACTTCGGCTTCTACAGCGAGCGCGGTCCGCGCGGCGTCGGCCAGGCCACGAACCAGGCCGTCGTGGTCATGTGCATCGTCTGCATCTCCGTCAACTTCGCCCTCACGTCCATCCTCTATGGCTGAGCCCATCGTCCGATTCACCGGCGTACGCAAGGCGTTCGGGGACAAGGTCGTCCTCGAAGGCCTCGACATCGAGCTGCCGCGCGGCCAGACCAGCGTGATCCTGGGGCCTTCGGGGACCGGCAAGTCGGTCTTCCTCAAGCTGCTCGTGGGCCTGCTGGAGCCGGACGAAGGCCAGATCGAGGTCGACGGCGTGCGCGTGGATGGCGCGACCGAACGCGAGCTCTTCGCCCTGCGCAAGAAGATCGGGATGCTGTTCCAGGACGGCGCGCTCTTCGACTCCATGAGCGTGGGCGACAACATCGCCTTCCCCCTGCGCCGCCACTCCGATCTGGACGACGACGCCATCGACGCGGCCGTGGCCTTGCGCCTGGAGCAGGTCGGCCTGCCCGGCATCGAGGACCAGATGCCCGCCAGCCTGTCCGGCGGCATGCGCAAGCGCGTGAGCCTGGCGCGGGCCATCGTGATGGAGCCGGACATCGTGCTCTTCGACGAGCCGAACTCCGGGCTCGATCCGGTGACCTCGGACGAGATCGACGCGCTCATCGGACGCATGAAGGAGGAGCTCGGCATCTCCTTCATCGTCATCTCCCACGACATCGTCGGCGCCTTCGCCGTTGCCGACCGGATCGCCATGCTCTACAACGGCGCCCTGGTCGCGTACGGGACATCCGACGAGGTCTTGCGCAGCCAGCACCCCTTCGTGCGGCGCTTCCTGGCGCGCAACATGGACCTGCCCGACCTGGAGTCCCCGTGAGCCGCACCCCGTCTCGCTCCAACGAGATCCGCGTGGGTCTGCTGCTGCTGGTGGCTGTCGCCGTCTTCGGCTGGCTGAGCGTTCAGATCGGGGCCCTGCGCTCCTTCGGTGACACGGTCACGGTCACGGTGCGCTTCGCCGACGCGGCCGGCCTCGTGGCGGACTCCGCGGTGAAGGTCGCGGGCGTCGAGGTGGGCGGCGTGAAGGAGCTGGAGGTGGACTTCGACGCCGCCGTAGCGACGCTGGTCCTGCGCTCCTCGGCCGGCCTGCGCAGCGACGTGAGGGCCGAGGTGCGGGCCCGCAGCCTGCTCGGTGAGAAGTACGTCGCGCTCGTGCCGATCACCGAGACGGCGCCGCTGCTGAAGGACGGGGACACCATCACCAACACGGTCGCGCCCGTGGAGATCGACCAGATCATCGCGTCGATCGGCCCCCTGCTCCAGGACGTGGACCCCGCCGAGATCAGCCAGCTCATCTCCTCGCTGGCGACCATCGCCGAGTCCCTGGCTGCGAACAGCGATGCCCTCGCGGCGGACAGCGCCACCCTGCTCAAGCGGCTCGGGGAGCTGGCGGAGATCGCGCCCATCCTCAAGGAGGACATCCCCGCGCTGCTCGCCGAAGCGCGCCGGCTCGCGCGGCACCTGGACCGCACGGCGGGCAAGGCGGACGGCCTGGTGGATGAGCTGAGCGGCACCGCGAAGAAGGCCAACGACAGCCTGGACAAGGTGGACGCGGCGCTCGACGGCGTGCCCGCGCTGGTGGCCGATGCCCAGGGCGTCGTGGACACCCTCGAGCCCTCGGCGGACGACCTCGCCCGCGCGCTCGCGTCGAGCGACGAGGCGGTCGCGCGGCTCGAGACCATCCTCAAGAACTTCGAGAACTTCGACGAAGAGGCGCTCCGGCGCCTGCTGCGGCAGGAGGGCGTGCTCGTTCGACTCCGCCCCGAGGTGGAGAAGAAGGGGCCCAAGGCCCGCAAGTGAGCGCGGGGCACGACTCGGGGCCCGGCGCGCGCTTCCGCGCGGCGGTGACCTGGTTCCAGCCTACAAACCTCCAGCGGCGCAGCGAGGACCAGGACGAGCGAGGCCGGCTCATCGTCGGCACCTGCCTGGCCATCGCCGCCATCACCAGCCCCATGGTGCCGCTGTCCCTGCTCCAGTACGGGGGATGGAACGCGACGGCAGGCGGCAGCGCCTTCGTCATGCTGGCCATGCTCGCCATCGCCCTGCTGCTCCGGCAGACAGGCCGGACCTCCCTGGCCGGCTCCCTGGTGCCCGCGATCCTGCTCCTGGTGCTCACCGCCGTGGGCCTGCGCCGCGGCGGCCTCGATGCCGTCAACCTCGTCTGCTACCCCTTCCTGCCCCTGGTCGCGGGCTTCCTGGTGGGCAAGCGCGCGGCCTGGGCGGCGGCGGCGGCGGTGGCCGCGACGATGCTCGGCTTCTTCGTGTTGCACCGGGTCGGCGCACCGATGGTCTCCGGCTACCCCGAAGGGCAGCGGCAGATCGTCGCCGCGGTGGGCACCACGCTGATGGCGCTGCTGGTGGCTGTCATCGCGGTGCTCTACGAGGTGGCCCGGGCGCGCGCCCGCCGGCTTACGGCGGAGCACGTCGGGGAGCTGAGGCGCCGCTCCGACGAGGTCACTGCCGCCCGCGAACGCGCAGAGGCCGCAGTGAAGGCGAAGGGCGAGTTCCTGGCCCGGGCCTCCCACGAGCTGCGCACCCCGCTCAACGGGGTCATGGGCATGACGGAGCTGCTCCTCGTCTCACAGCTCACGGACGAGCAGTTGGACTTCGCGCGCGACGCCCGCCGCTCCGCCCGCGCCCTGCTCGCCCTCGTCGATGACCTGCTCGACCTGTCCAAGCTGGAGGCCGGCCGCATCGAGCTGTCCCAGCGTGAGTTCGACCCGCGCGGCCCCATCGAGGACGCCGTCGGCGTGCTGGCCGGCTCGGCCCAGCGCAAGGGCCTCGAGCTGCTCTGCGTGATCGAACCGGAGGTGCCGCGGGCCCTGCGCGGCGACTCCGACCGCCTGCGCCAGGTGCTGTTGAACCTGCTCGGCAACGGCCTCAAGTACACCGAAGCCGGCACCGTGACCCTGCGCGTGAGCCTCGAGCTGGAGCCTCGCCGGCTCCGATTCGAGATCGTGGACACCGGCATCGGCCTGCCGAAGACGGGACGCGAGCGGCTCTTCGAGCCCTTCTCTCAGGCTGGCCTGGCCAACAAGGGCGGCGTCGGCCTCGGCCTGGCGATCTGCCAGGAGCTGGTGCGGCGGATGGGCGGCCAGATCGGCGCCGAGGACGCACCCGACGGCAGCGTCTTCTGGTTTCACCTGCCGGCCCCCGAGCTCGACGGCGAACGCGGTCCGAGCCTGCCCGACTCCGTACGCGGGCTGCGGGCGCTCTGCGTCGACGACCACGAGGGAGCGCAGCGTGCGGCGGTCAAGCTGCTGGGCGAGCACGGCTTCGAGGCCCGCAGCGTGGACACCGGCGAGCAGGCCCTGGAGGCGCTGCGCGTGGCGGCCGACGCCGGCGAGCCGATCGAGCTGCTGGTGGTCGACGGGGACATGCCCGGGATGGACGGCTGGCAGCTGCTCCGGGCCATGGCGGCCGAGCCGAGCCTGCGCAGCACGCCGTCCGTGCTGCTCCTGCCCCTGGGGCGCAGCCTCGAGCTGGCCGAGCTGCGGGGCATGCGGATCGGCCGCGCGCGGAAGCCGGTCGTGGAGTCCGGCCTGCTCCCGGCCATCGCGGCCACGCTCCAGGTCCCCCTGGACTCGCCGCCGCCGGAGTCGCTGCTCGACAGCCACAGCTCGGTGGCCTCCGTCGATGGCGGGGGCGCCCGCGTCCTGGTGGTCGACGACAACGAGGTCGGCCGCAAGC
>JAJDAI010000009.1 GCA_029261955.1 Deltaproteobacteria bacterium
CGGCCCAGCCCGGCGCCGGCGTAGACGCCCGACTCGGCACCCTTGTCGCCGGTGCAGCCACAGCGCAACGCCGATGCGAGGAGGAGAGGGGCAAGGCGGAGGAGGGATCGTCGCAAGAATCGGACTCCGGTCGAGAGCCTAGCAGAGGGTGTGACAGCGCTTCGGGCGCGGGCTCGCCCGCTCCCTGCCCCGAAAGCGAGGTGCCACCCATTCCTGTTACGATGCCGCCCATGGTCGAGGTCGATGTCGACTACTCCGCAGACGTGCTGGTCGGCGCGACGCCCGCAGAGGCGTTTGCGCTGCTCTCGGACGTGCACGCCTCCGGCTCCCATTTTCCGGGGCTGGCGAGCCTCACGGCGGTCGATTCGCACGGCCGCTGGCGCTGGACGATGAAGGAAAAGGGCTTCGGCCCGGTCAAGATCGCGGCGACCTACGAGGCGCTCTACGACTGCGACGCCGACGCGATGCGCGTGGACTGGAAGCCGGCCCCCGGGCGCAACGACATGGAGTCCTTCGGGTCCTGGGAGATCATCGACGGCGACGCCGGCACGATGCTCCGCTTCCACGCCCGCACCATCGCGCACATCCCCGCCCCGCGGCTGATGAACAAGATGGTGGATGCCTTCGTGAAGGAGGAGCTGTCGGGGCTGAAGCGCGACTACGTGCAGGCCATCAAGGCCACCCTGGACGCCGCGGTCGCCTGACCTGATCAGGTCTCCGGCGGGGCGTCTCCGACCCAGACCCCAGAACGACAACGCGCCACCCGAAGGCGGCGCGCTATTCGCCTGCGGTCAGGACCTGGCTACCAGGGGCGCTTGCCCGGGACGAGGTCGTCGGAGACGAGCTGGAGCAGCTCGTTCGACAACTCGACGATCTGGCGGGGGTCGAGGCCGTTTGCCTGAAGCTCCTTGTAGAAGCTGCGGGCGAGGATTCCACGGGCGCGGCCCCAGTCTGCGCTGGACTCGTAGGGGCTGCGGGAAACGTTCCGGGTCTGCTGTGCGCTCAATTTCAGCTCCGATCCGCGGCCTCCTGTGGGCCACGGGTCGGTAGAAGAGCAACGACCGTGCCACTCGGTGGCATCAGAAAACATGTTGTCTTTCAGCTACTTGGGGCGGCGGCAATCTGGGGTGCGAAGGCCGGTGCGCGCTTTCGGGCTCTGGGAACGCGAAGAGAAGTACGCGGTTGGGAACGGGCCTTCGCAGTCAGGGCGATCGCGATCGGCTCAGCGGCGGTCGCGCCGCATGGCTCGGGCGGCCTCCGCTTCCTCGCGCCGCCGCTCCTGATCCTCGTCCTCGAGCTCGTCCCGGCTCGGCTGCGCGGCGACGGGCGGCCCGATGGCCGGCGGGCGGGGGAAGGAGTCGCCGGACAGCAGGGGCTGCACCGCGGTGGCGAAGCGGGCCCAGATCGGCACGGCAGCGCTCGTCGAGGTGAGGCCGAGGGTCCTCTTCTCGTCGAAGCCCACCCAGACAACCATCACGAGGTCCGGCGTGTAGCCCACCATCCAGGCGTCGCGTCCGTCGTTGGACGTGCCGGTCTTGCCCGCTGCGGGCAGCCGGAAGCCGGCCTTGCGCACGCCGCGGGCGGTGCCGCGGTCGATGACCCCCTCGAGCAGGTTCGTGACGACTGCGGCGACCCGCGGGTCGATGGCAGGCTTGCGGGAGGGCAGGGAGCGTTCGAGCCAGTCGCCTTCGCGGTCGCGCACCCCCGTCAGCATCTGGGCTTCGGGGTGGTGCCCGCCGGCGGCGAAGGCGGAGTAGGCCACGGCCAGGTCGAGCGGGGTCACCTCCTGTGAGCCGATGGACAGCGAGGGCACAGCGGCCAGATCGCTGGCGATGCCGAGGCTCTTCGCGGTCTGCCGGATGCGATCGGGGCCGATCTTCAGGCCCAGGTGCACGAAGGGCAGGTTGCGGCTCTGCTCGGTGGCGCGCCGCAGGGTGATGGGGCCGAGGGTCTTGCCGTCGTAGTTGCGCGGGGTCCAGTCGCTGCCGCGCGCGCCGGCGCCGGGCACGCGGACCGGCATGTCCTTCACGAGGGTGCCGGGCCCCAGGTGGGGCCAGCGGTCGCCGATGGCGGCAGCCAGCACGATCGGCTTGAAGGCCGAACCCGGCTGCCGGCGGGCGCTGCGCACGCGGTCGAACTGGCTGCGGCCGTAGTTCGTCCCGCCGACCAGGGCGCGGATGGCGCCGGTCTTGGGGTCCATCGCGACCAGCGCCGCCTCGGGCGGCGTGCCGGTGAAGAGCTTGGGGTGGTCCCGCTTCAGCGCGGCCATGCCGTCGGCGATCGCCTGCTCCGCGGCGCGCTGCATGCGCGTGTCGAGGGTGCTGACCACCTCGAGGCCGTCGCGGTGCAGCGCCTCGGGGCTGTAGCGCTCGCCGAGCCCACCGACGACGCCGTCCACGAACCAGGCCGCCTGGCGGCGCAGCCGGCGCGACTCGGCCACCACGACCGGACGGGCCAGCGCCGCCCGAAGCTCCGGCTCGGGCAGGGCCCCCAGCTCGAGCATCTTCTCGAGGACCTGGTCACGTCGCCGCTTCGCTTCTTCGGCGTGCTTCCAGGGCACCGTGCGGTTCGGCGAGTGGATGGCGCCCGCGAGCAGCGCCGACTCGTGAACGCCCAGGGCCGCCACGTCCTTGCCGAACCAGCGTCGGGCCGCCTCCGCCACACCCATGATCGCGAAGCCGTCGCGCTGACCCAGGTAGATCTCGTTGAGGTAGGCCTCGAGGATCCGGTCCTTGTCGTAGCGCTGCTCCAGGATGAGGGCGAGCAGCGCCTCCTGCCCCTTGCGGGCCAGGGTTCGGTCCGCCGTCAGGAACATGTTCTTGGCGAGCTGCTGGGTCAGCGTCGAGCCGCCCTGCCGCAGGCCGCCTCCGCGCAGGTTGGTCCAGGCGGCCCGCGCGATCCCTCGGGGGTCGATGCCGGCGTGCCGGTGAAAGCGCTCGTCTTCGATCGCGACGACGGCGCGCTGCAGCGAGTTGGGGATGCCGGAGAGGGGCACGACGGAGCGGCGCTCGCGATCGGCCCCGGTCAGCAGCGCGACCGCAGGCAGCTCGAAGTTCCAGGCCGGCAGGGGCGCGCCGTCGGCCACGCGGCGCAGGGCGACCACGCGCCGGTTGGCGACCTCGACCGTCATCGGCACGCCGCCGCGCGGGTGCACCGTCCAGCGGTTGCGCTTCATGGAGAACTGGCCGGCCTTGCTCACCTGGTCGACCTCGGCGAGGCCGACCAGCTCCCAGGTCTGCCGCCAGCCCGCTTCGGTGGCGACGGCGCCGGGCGCAAGGCGCGCGTCGATCCCGGTGATCCGCGCGGGCTGGTCGTGGACGCGGCCCTCCATGCGCTCGGTGACCCGCTGCTGGAGCACGAGCACGTCGAGGCACAAGGCGACGGCGCAGGCGAGCAGGAGCAGGATGAGGAGGCGCTTCAGGGATCGCAGCGGGCGGAACCGGCGCTCGCGGCCCACGGTCCGGGCGGCGGGCTGCTTCGAGCGGGCCTTGCCTGCGCTCGCGGGTGCGCGGCGGGGCGCGCGCGTGCTCTTGGGCTTCGCCGGAGCCTTCTTCGCTTTCGCCGGGGCCTTCGCCTTGTTGGGTGAGGTGCGCGCCACTCGAGAGCCCATCTGCGGGGCCCCTGAGGGCCGATCGCGGTTCCAGAAATGGAAGTACCATTCCTGCGCCAATATTGGCGTGAACCGGGGCTCAGATCCAGCAGAACGAGCAACGCGCCCACAGGGGGCGCGCTGCATGAGGGTCGTCGGCCGCTGTGGCTACTTCTTCTCGGACTTCACCTTGTTGCGGACGAGCTTGAGGTACTTCTTGATGTTCGGCAGGTCCGGATCGATGTCGTAGGCACGCATCAGGTCCAGGAACGCCTTCTTGTAGTTCTTTTGGTAGTAGTAGCTCAGGCCCCGATTGCAGTAGGCCTGGGCGAGCTTGTCGTCCAGCTTCAGGCACTGGGTGTAGTGCCGGATGGCCTTGTTGAACTGCTTCCGGTGGAAGTGCACCTCGGCCAGCCCGAGGGCCGAAGCCGGGCGGGACGGGTCGATCTTCTCGGCCCGCGTGAACTCCTCGACGGCGCGCTTGTAGTCCTTCGCCTCGAGGTTCAGCACGCCGCGCCCGATGTGCGCTTCGTAGTTGTTCGAGTCGAGGTCCAGGACCTTGCTGTAGAGCTCCATCGCGGCGGCGGCCTGGCGCCGGTTCCGCATCTCGGCGGCACGCTGGAGGTAGCGCTCGATGGCTCCCGCGAGGTCGTCGCCGTCGCCCGCGCCGGGGTCCGAGATCTCGACCGGCTTGCGGGGCTTCTCCACCTCGTCGCTGATCTCGACGTCGACGTCTTCCTCGAGGGTGAAGGCCTGCAGATCCTCCGGGCCGGCGCCCAGGGTGATCAGGCCGAGGTCCTCTTCGTCTCCCTCGCCGTCGTCGTCGTCCTCGGGGCCGAG
>JAJDAI010000081.1 GCA_029261955.1 Deltaproteobacteria bacterium
CGACAGCGATGAGGGCTGGGACGACACCGACGGCGACGGCATCCCCAACTTCCTCGACCCCGACTCGGACGGCGACGGCATCCCCGACGGTGAAGACGACGACCTGGACGGCGACGGCATCCCCAACGACGAAGAGGGCCAGGGCGACACGGACGGGGACGGTGTGCCCGACTACGCCGACCCCGACTCGGACAACGACGGCATCCCGGACGAGGAGGAGGCCGCCGACCCCAACTCCGACCCCTACAACAACGACACCGACGGCGACGGCTGGACCGACCTGCAGGAGCAGGTCTGCGGCAGCGACCCCAGCGACCCCGAGGACGAGTGCGACGGCTTCAACGTGCCCCAGGTGCCCGCCTTCGAGGTGTCCACGGTCGAGCTGACCTTCGACACCCAGATCCAGCTGGGCGACGTGATGTTCCTCATCGACGAGACCTGCTCGATGACGCCGACCATCGACGACGTGAAGAACAACTTCATGTCGGCCGCCAGCGAGATCGCCGCGCTGATCCCCGACCTGACCTACGGCGTGGGCAGCTTCGACGACTACAACTTCGGCGAGATGGGCTCCGGCAACGACCTGCCCTTCAAGCCCCAGCAGCAGCAGACGAGCGACGTGGGCCTTGCGCAGGCCGCGCTCTCCGCGCTGACCGCAGACGGCGGCGATGACATCACGGAGTCCAGCGTCGAGGCGCTCTACCAGGCGGCCTCGGGCTTTGGCTACGACCAGGGCTGCGACGGCTCCTACGACCCGTCCACCGACGTGCTGCCCTTCAACACCGACCCCGTCGACGCCTTCGGCGGCGGCACGGGCGGCTGGGCGAACGCCTCGACGCCGGGCACCGGCACGCTCGGGGGCAACGGCTTCCGCACCGGCGCCGTGCCCATCCTCGTCTACGCGACCGACGCGCCGATGCGGAACTCCTTCCCGCCCTACAACCAGGGTCCGAAGAGCAACTCCCCGCCGCCCGGCTGCGCCATGGACGCCGCGGCACCGATGCTGACCAACGCGCTCGCGGACATCAACGCCAAGACCATCGGCGTGGCCGTGGGCGGCAGCGACCCGTTGAGCGGCATGCAGCTGGTCGCGCTGGCGACCGACTCCTGGGTCGATCTGGACGGGGACGGGAACGACGATCCCGAGGAGTACATGGTCTACCAGAGCGACGACTACGACATCGTCGACAAGGTCGTGGACGGCATCGCCGAGTTCACCGCGAACGTGCGCTACGACCTGACCATGGAGGCCATCGACCCCACCGAGGCCATCGTCGACATCGACCCGCCCGCCTACTTCAACGTGCCGGCGCTCAACACGGTCACCTTCACGCTGACCCTCGAGCCCACGCCCGACGCCATGGCGACCATGTTCAGCGACACGGTCATCGTGGTGCCAGTCACGCTCTACGGCGACGGCTCGGTCGTGCTGGCGCAGTGGGACGTGAGCTTCCTGATCAGCGTCTCGCCCTGAGGGGATGAGGTGGGGGCCCTCGTCCCGGTCTTCGTTGCGCCGCAACCGCGGCTGTGACAGGTTCCGCGGCCTCGCGCGGCCGCTGTCGGTCGCCGATCGAGCCTCTCCGGTGACCCCATGCCCCGCTTCTCCTCGCTGCCTCCGGCCCTCGTCCTCTTCCTGCTCCTGGCGCTCGCTGCCTGCGGCCCGTCGCGGCGCGTGGGCGGCGGATCGGACGACGACGACTCAGCGGACGACGACGACTCGACGGCCGACGACCCCTTCGCCGATGGCGAGTTCGCCGGCCTGGTGGAGGGCGGGATCTCGGTCGATGGCGAGGGGGCGGTCCCCTGCGCGGGGGAGGTGAGCCTGGATGTGGTGGACGGCGTGGCGGACGGCATCGTGACCTGCGAGGTGCCCGAGACCTTCACGTGCTTTGCCCTGGTCGATGAGGTCGACGTCGCGGACGGCGCGTTCGGGTTGACCGTGACCTGCGCCTCGGACTCGCTGTCCGCCGAGGGAACGATGGAGGTCGACGGGCCCGATGCGCTCAGCGGCGAGGTGGTGGGGCAGTGGGTCGGGCCCGACGGTGAGGGCACCGCCCTCATCGAGTTCGCCTGGGCAGCCGAGCGGCTCCTCCCCTGATCGACGGCGTCCGGGCGGGGGCGGCGGGCTCGGCCTACCTCGCGATGGCCTTGCGAACCTCGGCCAGCTCCGCCTTCAGGAGGTCGATCTGGGCCTGCTGCGTCTCGATCTGCCGCTGCTGGGCCTGAAGCGTGGCCACGGCCATGGTCGTGTAGCCGTAGAGGTCGACGCGCTCGCCGCGCACCGCGGGGGACTGCGGCTGGTCGTCGATGATGAAGCCGATGTGCGTGCCCTCGGGCTGGCCGGGGATGGCGTACTCCCAGCTGGCGAGGGGCATCTTCAGCAGGTCTGCGGCGAGCGCGTCGACCTGCGGCTCGGGCAGGTAGTGGATGGCCTTCTTCGCCGAGCGCAGGGAGATGGGGCAGCCGCCGGGCTCGGTCCGCGGGTCCGTGGTCGAGCAGAGGTACTGCACGTTGCAGAAGTCCTGGGGGTCGCATTCGAGGCCGTCGGGGCTGCAGGGGTCTCCGGGCGTCTCGGTGTCGCAGAGCGGGTTGCCCGAGGCGGTCCAGCCGTTGCAGACGGGGTCGCCGCAGGTCTCCCACCAGAGGGTGGAGGGGGCGGAGTCGTCGTCGTCGGCGCTGTCGTCGTCATCGGCTGAGTCGTCGTCATCGCCAACGGACGACGAATCGTCGTCGTCCGCTGCGGCGCTGTCGTCGTCATCGGCGCTGTCGTCGTCGTCGGTGTCGTCGTCATCGCCGGAGTCGTCGTCATCGTCACCGGACGACGAATCGTCGTCGTCGTCCGCTGCGGCGGAGTCGTCGTCGTCCACCGCGTCGTCGTCGTCCACGACGTCGTCGTCATCCACCGCGTCGTCGTCGTCCGCGACGTCGTCATCGTCCGCCGCGCTGTCGTCGTCGTCGGTCGGCGGGCAGCCGACCAGAGCGGAGAGGGTGAGCAGGGCGAGCAGGAGAAGCAGGTGGCGCATGGCGGTCCTCGGCAGGGTGCCCGCGCAGTCTGCCTTCCGCTGGGGCCCGCAACCTCGGGCATGCGCAGGTCCGGTGGGGACGGCGCCGGCTCAGCCCTCGCCGGTCCCCTTCTTCCAGGCGTCCGCCACGTCCGCCAGAGGGAACCACTTGTCGCCGTTCCAGGCGCTGTTCCGCAGCCCGACCGCGTCCGCGCGGAAGCCCAGGAAGGTGCCGGTCTTTCGCCGGACCTTGCCGCTGTCGGTGCGCACCTTGAGCACGAGCTCGCTGCCCAGGCCGTGCTTCTTCTCGATGCCCTGGAGGAAGCGCTGCACGTCGTGTGGGGTCGAGTCGGTCACGGTCGAGCTCCGAGAGTAGGCTCGCAGCCGAGCACAGGGGCGCAGACGGGACAAGGGTCGGCACGCATGCGGATCGCGATCATCGGGGGCACGCTCTTCATCGGCCACGCGGCCGCCCAGGCGCTGATCCGGCGGGGGCACGAGGTCGCCGTGCTGCACCGCGGTGTGCACCCGGAAGGGCAGACCCCGAGCATGCGAGAGCGGGCCCAGCGCATCGCGGGGCGGATGGGCAGGACGGTGACCTTCGAGGACCCCGAGGAGCCGCCCGAGGCCTGGGGCCTGTTCGGGACCATGCCCAACGACGTGGTGGTGGACAGCTCGGCGATCCGCGCGGCCCTGGGCTTCGAGGAGCCCCTCGACGAGGGCGCCCGGCTGGACGACCTCATCGCAGGCCTTCGGGCCAGTCGAACGCCGGGCTGAGCCGGGCCGAGCCGATCAGTCGTCCCCGCCCCCCGCGCGCCGCGCCGCCTGCATCGCCTGCTCCCGCGCCGCGCGGTTCGGACCTCCCTCGCCCAGCTGCTCCAGCCGGTCTGCGGTCCGCGAGCCGGAGAGGTCGGCGTCCACGCGAAAGGCCAGCAGCGCCACGAGCTCGGCGTGCGCGTCCGACCAGGCGGGGCTTCGTTGTTCCGCCATCGCCTCGACCAGCCGATCGATGCCCGGGGCCTCGGTCTTTCCGAGCGCCTTGCAGGCCAGCTCGACGAAGCCCTTTCGCTCCTCCAGCTCCTCGTTCATGAGCCGCTCACCCAGTGCCGCGAGGACCCGACCCCAGGCGCGGTAGGTCCGCCCCCCGTAGACCACCGGGCCGTAGAGCGAGTTCGCGACCTGGTAGAGCACCTTGCGGTCGTGGTCGTGCTCGGCGAGGTGCATCAGGGCGGCGATGGAGGAGTCGCTGGGGGCGGGCACCCGGGGCACGCGGCTCTTCTTGGGTGCCGGCGCGCGGTAGGCCACGTCGTCCCCGAAGCCGATGATCAGGTCGACCGCCTTCGCGCGCACGGCGGGG
>JAJDAI010000801.1 GCA_029261955.1 Deltaproteobacteria bacterium
GTTCGGGCTCCCCACCGACCGCCGAGGCCTGCCCCAGGACTTCTACCCCGCGGACTTCGGTCCGGCCCCGCCCGCCGAGTCTTGACCGACCGGCGAGCCCCACCACCACGTCGACCGGCCCCGCGCCGCTCGAGGAGGCTCGAGATGAAGCAACGCAAGAACCTGAACGCGATGAGCGACGCGGAGATCAAGGCGTTCGTGAACGCCTACTCAAAGCTGGCCGCCAGCGGAGGCCTGTCCTGGTTCGTCCAGGTGCACTCCGCCATGGCCCGCCACCGCATGCACGGGACGATGATCCACCTCGACGGCAGCCTGGGCATCCACAAGGGAGCGCCTCGCTTCCGCTTCCTGCCCTGGCACCGCGCGTTCCTCATCGCTCTGGAGCAGAAGCTCCAGGCCATCGATCCCAGCGTGACGGTGCCCTACTGGGACTGGCAGACCGTGATCGGCGAGAAGCGCATGCAGCCCATCCCGCGGTGGCTCGCGGACATGAAGATCACCAACGTGCAGGCGCGCGGGGTGGTCGGGCTGCACCCCCTCAGCCCCGGATTCAAGCACCAGGACGGCAGCCTCTACGACGTCGAGATCGTGCGCTTCCCGGGCCCCTGGACCTTCATCGCGAAGGGCATCGACTACCCGATCGACGTGAAGCTCTCCACGCCCAAGCAGATCCGCCGGACACTCAAGCTGAAGAAGTTCGTGTCCTTCACGGACCGCTTGGAGATGCGTCCCACAGGCAACGTGACCGCCCTGCGCCGGTACGGCCTGATGCACGCCGGCGGCCACCTGTTCGTCGGCGGCGCGCGGATCGTGGGTGATCAGCCCTTCTTCGGCACGATGTCGAACCTCTTCGAGACCGCAGCCGACCCCATCTTCTGGATGCACCACGCCCAGGTCGATCGGATCTGGGAGGCCTGGATCCGCCAGAGCAAGGCGGACGGATCGAGCCAGTGGTCCATCCCGGCCCTCGCCGGCTCGGACCGGAACATGGACCCGTTCTCGAAGACCCCCGGCGCGCTCTGGGATGTCGACGCCTTGATCGACGCCGTGGGCCCCGCCGCAGCGCGGCTGTACGACTACGACAGCTACGCGTTCCAGGCCTAGCAGCGTGGGGCGTATTGGCTCGGTCGGCGCGCGGACAGCTCCACGCGATCTCTTCGCCGGACCTCGGTCACCTGTCCCGACAGGCTCCGTCGGCCCGGCTTCGACCTCGCGCGGATCTGCCTCACGCGCCTCGGTCGCAAATACGCCCCACGCTGCTAGTTCACCGTCACAGTCGCGCTGTAGTCGTTGCCCGGCGTCCCCGAGTCCACCGCCAGGTAGACCTCGATGAAGTGGTAACCCGTCACGGCCGCGGTGGTGCTCACCAGCTCGCCGTCGCTGCTGGAGACCGAGTTGTCCAGGAAGGCGCCCGAGGGGTCGAGCAGCTCGACGTCGATGTCGCCCTCGGAGTGCGCGAAGTCGAGCTCCACCGTCAGCGTCTGGCCGGCGAGCACGAGGACGCGGAAGAAGTCGTTGTCGATCGTGCAGGAGCTCAGGTTGGCGTTCAGGCCGTCGTCGATCACGGGCGCCGTCTCATCGGCCACCTCGTTGAACTCGAAGGCGTCGAAGGTGCACATCGGCGTCGCCTGACTCGCGACCAGCTCGTAGGTGTTGCCCTCGAACACACCCGCGTCGATGGGCAGCTGAACCTCCAGGACCAGCGCCTCGGGCTCCGGGCTGGCGGTGTAGGTGACCTGCTCGTTGTCGTCGATGCTGACGGAGCTCTCGAGCAGCGTGATGCCCTCCTCGTCGTAGAGGTAGATGTCGATGTCGCCCTCGGCGTCGCTGAAGAGCGCGTCGATGGTGAGGGTGTTCCCGGGCAGGGCGATGAACTGGTACCAGTCCGAGTTGGTCTCGCAGACGTTCAGGCCGTCGAAGGTGCCCACGGGCAGGCGCAAGGCCTGCACGGCATCGTCGCTGGGCTCGAAGGCGTCCGGGGGGCAGCTGTCTCCCGACTGGGCCGAGTGCCAGTCGATGGTGTAGCGGTTGCCCAGGCTCGACCCGTCGTCGGCGGCCATGAACACCTCGACGAAGTACTCACCCGTGACGAGGAGGTCCTGGGCGATGGACTCGTTGTCGCTGGTCGAGTCCGAGGTCCCCACCAGGGTGAAGGTCGGGTCGTAGAGGTACATGTCGATGTCCCCCTCGGCGTCGGAGAAGAGCAGGTCGAAGTTGAAGACGTCGCCGGCGTCCAGCTCGAGGCGGAACCAGTCGGCGTCGCCCTCGCAGCTGGCCGCGCCGCTCACGAGGCCGTGGAACTCGAGGAAGGTCGGCGTCAGCACGTCGTTGTTGGGCTCGAACGCGTCGAAGAAGCAGGCGTCGAGGCCCACAACCACGCTGAGGTCGTAGGGGTTGCCGTCGGCGACGCCGGTGTCGGTCAGCAGGCTGACCTCGATGACGTAGTCGCCGGTGGCGCCCGCCACGACGGACACGGACTCGTTGTCGGTCACCGAGCTGCCCGAGGCCACCAGGGTGCCGGAGGGGTCGTAGAGCTGCAGGTCCACGTCGCCTTCGGCGTGGTCGAAGAGGGCGTCGATGCTGACGACGTCGGCCGCGGTGGCCGACACGCTGTAGAAGTCGCTGTCGGTCAGGCAAGCGCTGAGCCCGCCGGTGAAGCCCGGGGCGATGCCCACGGGGGAGCCCTGCGAGTCGTTGGCCTCGTAGGCATCCGAGGGGCAGCTGTAGGTGTCGAGGCTGATGTCCAACGCGTAGTCGTTGCCCGGCTCGTCGCCGAGGTCGTTGGCGAGGAAGACCCGCAGCCACATGGTCGACGTCGCGGTGGCCACGTGGGTCAGCGTCTCGTCGTCAGTGGAGCTGGTGGCGTCCGTCTGGAGCGCGCCGCCGTCGTCGTAGAGCTCGAGGTCGACGTCGCCCTCGGCGTTGAGGAAGGTCGCGTCCACGGTCAGGAGGTCGAAGGCCGCCAGGTCGATCTGGAACCAGTCATCGTCCGAGCAGGCGGTCAGGTCCGCGACGGGCCCGACGCCGAGGAGGGGGCCGTTGCCGAGGCTCTGGTTGGGCTCGGAGGCGTCCGGGCTGCAGACCCCGGCCAGCACGTCGAGGTCCAGCGTGTAGGGGTTGCCCGGGTCGCCGTTGTCAGCGCTCAAGGCCACCTCGACGTAGTAGGTGCCGTCGCTCTGGGCCGTCCAGACCGCCTCCTCGTCGTCGTCCGTGCTGGCGCTGCCAATGACGAAGACCTGACTGGGGTCGTAGATGTTGACGTCGATGTCGCCTTCGGCGTGCGAGAAGGTCGCGCTCGCCGTCAGGGTCTCCGAGGTCACCAGGTCGATGGCGAAGAAGTCGTAGGCGTCTTCCTCGCAGGCCGTCAGGTCGGTGATCTCGCCCTCGCTCACGGGCGTGGCCGTGCCGAAGTCGTCGTTCTCCTCGAGCGCGTCGGCCTCGCAGGTCAGGCTCAGCCCGTCGATGTCGATCGTGTAGCCGTTGCCCTCCACGACCCCGCTGTCGGAAGTCAGGACCACGATCACGCCGACGCCGCCGCCCGAGGTGACCGTGTGGACCAGCTGCTCGTTGTCGTCCAGGGACTCCGAAGAGGCGATGACCGCCTGGGTGTCGTCGACGAGGAAGAGGTCGATGTTGCCTTCGGCGTGGCTGAAGCTCAGGTCGATGGTGATCACGTCGTCGAGCAGCGGGACGAGGAAGAAGTAGTCGTCAT
>JAJDAI010000802.1 GCA_029261955.1 Deltaproteobacteria bacterium
AAGATCGAGGCGTTGCCGTCGTCGCAGTCGCCGTCGCAGCTGGCCCAGCCGTCGCCGTCGCCGTCGAAGCCCTCGTCGACGTCGCCGTCGCAGTCGTTGTCCGCGCCGTCGCAGACCTCGGTGGCCCCGGGGAAGATCGAGGCGTTGCCGTCGTCGCAGTCGCCGTCGCAGGTGGTCACGCCGTCGCCGTCGGAGTCGAAGTCCTCGTCGACGTCGCCGTCGCAGTCGTTGTCGAGCCCGTCGCAGAGCTCGGGCGCGCCGTCGTAGATGGACGGGTTGCTGTCGTCGCAGTCGAGCCCGCCGCAGGCGATGTCGTCCTGGCCGTCACCGTCGTCGTCGCAGCCGCAGGCGGGGTCCGACGCGCAGTCCGAGTCGTCGCAGTCGATGTCGCCGTCGAAGTCGTTGTCCTGGCCGTCGACGCAGTCCTCGTTGCAGGCCGTCGAGTTGCTCAGGTCGAAGTTGAGCGTGTAGTCGCCGTCGTTGCCGTTGCAGGCCGAGTTGCCGTTGATCGTGTAGCCGTAGCCTTCGATGACGATGTAGTAGGTCTGGCCCTGGGTGCAGGTGAAGGTCACCGAGTCGACGGTGACGCTCGCCGCGGTCGAGCCCGACTCGCAGCCCGTGTTGGGGTCGCAGGTCGAGTCCAGGATGTAGACGTCGAGGTCGCAGTCGAGGCCCGTGATGTCCATCTCGACGCTGCCGCTCACCTGGCACTCGAAGCTGTAGACGTGCTCCGGGCCGGTCTGGGACAGCGGCGCGTAGGGCGTGCCGCAGGTGTAGCAATCGCCGGTCGCGCAGGCGCCGCCGAGGTAGCCCTGGCCACTCGCGATGTTGGCGTCGATCTCGGAGCTGCAGCTCAGCTGCTCGAGCACGTTGGCCTGCGCAGGGCACTGGGCGTGGGCCCAGCTCGGCAGGGCCAGGAGGGCCAGGAGGAGAACAAGGGGTCGGAACATCAAGGCCTCGTGCGCAGCGGCGTGCAGGGATCCGTTCGGAGAACGCCGGCAGCGGGGACATTGGAGATCGGCCGGCCGCACCCATTCCCCAAACGCGGGCCACCCGGCGTTCCCAGGTAGATGTGGTTGACGACCACTGCTCGTTCGCCCGAGAGGTCCCCCCCACCGATGTTGCCGCGCCCGCGCGCACGCCCCTCGTCGCGATCCTGGTCGCCCTCTCGCTGGCCCTCGCCGGCCCGGCCTCGGCCGATCCCTACCCCGACGGCACGCTGATCCTCCCCTCGGATCAGTCGACCCAGGACCTGGGCGTCTTCACCGTCTACGGCCTCGTCCAGAAGCTGCTGCGGGCCGGCGTGCCCGTCACCTGGAACATCCTCCCGGGCAAGTCCAAGGGCGACACCGACTTCAGCGCCACCGCCAGCCTGTGGGACGGCTCGTCGGTCGCGTCGCGGGACTACCGCGGCGGCCCCTGGACGGTGCACGGGGACCTGGTCGACCAGGACGTCATGGACCTCGTCGCCGACTGGCTGCTCGAGTTCCCCAACACCAACGTGCACGTCGCGACCGTCGGCTTCGACGCGCCCATCGAGCGCACGATGTACGCCGCCCCGCCCATCGCCGTGACCGTCGACGGCCACGAGGACATCGCCTTCGACTACCTCAACGCCGCGGGCATCCTCGACAGCATCGACCAGGAGTGGCCCGCCGAGCGGCTGGGCGACTGCTCGGCCTACCCCGACATCCACACCCCCGCCGAGCTGGTGGGCGACCCGGCCATCGACAACGACGGCGCGCTCTTCGACAGCGACGGCAACCCGCTCTACGCCGAGCTGGACGTCATGCACTACGACCCCTCCAGCCTGCCGGTGGGGCTCGCGGCCGAGCTGCGCGCCTTCCTGGAGGCCGGCTACAACCACCTCTTCCTGGAGTGCCACTCCATCGAGGAGTTCGAGGCCGCGTCGGACGGCTTCTTCCTGACGACCGGCGGCATCCAGGACGGCCACGACCCCGGCAGCAACCTCGCCTACTCCAACCAGCACCTGGCGATCACGCAGCACGACGGTGACGTCGACTCCACGAACGGCTCCATCCAGTCCATCCGGCTCGACAGCAGCTCCGCCTACAAGCCCGGCGCGCTCACCCTCATCAAGAAGTCCGGCGAGGCCGACGGCGTGAAGGACCTGCTGGTCTTCGGGCAGCTGGACAACGACCCCGACTGCGGATGGGTCACCTTCATGGGCGGCCACAGCTGGGACGTGGACACCCCGGCGAGCGCCAACGACGAGTCCAACGGCGTGCGCTTCTACTTGAACGGGCTCTACGTCTCCGACCTGCTGCGCGAGGAGAACATCCCGCAGTGGTCCCTGACGAAGACGGGGCCCGCGACGACCGCGGTGGCGGAGGTGACCTGGACCATCGACTGGGCGACCTCGGGGCTCGGCGTGGCCTTTGACTCCAGCCTGGTCGACACGCTGCCCGACGACGTGACCTTCGTGGCGGCCAGCGGGGGCGGGATCTACGACGGGGCGAGCCACAAGCGGCGCCTTCCGGGTGGGGCTGACCTACCTGAACATGCCCCAGTCGTCGGCGTCGGTGGAGTGGGAGGACGACTCCGACGGCGACGGCAGCCCCGACGACGAGGACTGCGGCGACGACGACCCCAGCATCTACCCCGGCGCGCCGGAACTCTGCGACGGGCTCGACAACGACTGCGACGGCGTCGTGCCCAGCGACGAGATCGACGACGACGGGGCGGTGGTGCTCCAGGACGACGACACCATCCTCGTCATGGGCGGCGCGGACTGCCGCGGCTGCTCGGCTGGTGGGGGCGCGGCTCCCCTCTTCTCGCTGCTCCCCGCCCTCGCCCTCTTCCGGCGGCGGCGGCGGAGCTGACCCGTCCCTCGCCCTGTCCCCGGGCCCCCGCGGAGCGGCCTTCGAACTCCTTTTCTCCACCCCACCCCCGCCCGGCGTTTTCGGGGCGGCGACGGGCTCGGTTGGAGACACACCCCCCGTCTGGGCCGTGCCGTTCCATCCCAAGCTGCGGCGCGATCCAATCCACTCGAGTCCGTCGCCTTATTTCTCATGCCGCTCCGATTTGACAGGCCCCGACTCCCCACATCGGCCACGACCGGCGTTTTCTCTTCAGCAGCATCCAGCCCCGAGGAGCTAGAGTTGAAGGGAACCAGACCCGGATCGCAGCGCCTTGGACTCCGCACGCAGAGTGGCGAGCCTTCAGCGCGCCCCCGACCCCGACCAGCTGATGGCGGCGTGGGTGGCGGGAGACGAGCGATCCTTCTCGATCCTGGTCCAACGCTTCGGCCCCGAGCTGCACGGCTTCCTGCGCTCTCACCTGGGCGACGACCAGCTGGCCGAGGACGCCTGGTCCGAGAGCTGGGTTCGGGTCGTCCGCAACCGCGAGCGCTACCAGCCGACGGGCCAGTTCCGTGCCTGGCTGTACTCGATCGCGAGGCGCTGCGCGAAGGACGTGCTGCGGGGCCGCAGGCGGTGGGTGAACCTGGCGGTCAAGGCCTTCGAGTGGGGCAGCGCCAACGACACGCGGGCCCCGAGCGGCGAGCTCGCGGTGCTTCGGGACGAGCGGGACGC
>JAJDAI010000803.1 GCA_029261955.1 Deltaproteobacteria bacterium
CAACGCCCGGCCGATGGTCCCCATCACGAGGCCGAAGTACCAGATGATGCTGTCCATCCTCATCGAACCCGACGGGACCCTCGCCGCAGTCCAGGTGACGGCCAGCTCCGGCGTGCCCGCCTACGACGAGGCGATCCAGGACGCCTTCCGCCTGGCCGCCCCCTTCCCCGAGCCGCCCGAGCAGGGCCTGAACGGCGCGGGCAAGTTCCCGATCCCCGACTTCGGCTTCGTCATCACGATGGGCGCCGCGCGGGCCGAGATGACGGGGATCGACCCCCGTCAGAATGTGCAGTTCCCAGGCCTGCAGACCTTCCCGCGCTAGGCCGTCGATCCGGGGGCGCTTCAGAGCCTCTCGGCGACACCCGGATGCCCCTGGTAGGATCCGGCGAGTTTTCAGATCGGACCTACAGGAGATCGTCCCGTGGCCCAGTTGAGCATCACGCGGAGCGGCAGGCTCGAAGGCGTGTTCCAGCTCCCGGATCGCCCCGTCGTCATGGGGCGGGCGGACGGCGTGGACATCCAGCTGCTCGATTCGCGCGTCTCGCGCCGCCACGCGGTGATCCGGCAGAGCGTCGCCGGCTTCATGATCCAGGACTTCAGCACCAAGAACGGCACCTTCGTGAACAAGGAGCCGGTGGAGAAGAGCTTGCTCTTCCACGGCGACACCGTCGTCATCGGTGGCTACACGATCCACTTCCTGGAAGAGGACACGGTCGAAGACCTGGACTCCGGCCAGATCTCCGTCCTGGACATGGGCGCCTCGGGCTCGCTGCGGGTGCCTCGCGACCTGCTCGACGCCGGCCGTCCCCGGAGCGCGACCGCAGCCGATCGCTCGCCCCCGCCCATGCCCAGGGCGTCCCGCATGGACCGCCGCGCGGCGGTCGCGGCGTCCAAGGAGAGCAACACCAACGTGCCGATCATCGAGGGCCTGGCCCCCGCGGACACCGGTGAGATCCGCCGCCACGGCGGGCAGAGCATCGAGTTCTCACTCAGCGAGATCGAGATCGTCATCGAGGACGGCTGAGCGCCGCAAGCGGGCGCCGTTGGGGACCGTGTGCTAAGAGCGCCGGGCATCATTAAGCCCCGGATGCCGCCCATGATCGACGACCTGCTGGCCCCCTCCGACACCTTCATCCATCGCCACATCGGCCCGTCGGATTCCGACGTCCGCGCGATGCTCGACGAGCTGGGCCTCAGCTCCCTCGACGAGCTCATCGAGCAGACGATCCCCGAATCCATCCACCAGCGCGAGCCGCTGGCGGTGGGCCCGCCGCGCGGGGAGCACGAGCTGCTCGAGGAGCTCCGCGGCATCGCAGCCAAGAACAAGGTGCTGCGCTCGCTGATCGGCATGGGCTACTCGGACACGATCGTGCCGGGCGTGATCCAGCGGAACATCCTCGAGAACCCCGGCTGGTACACGCAGTACACGCCCTACCAGGCGGAGATCGCCCAGGGCCGGCTCGAGGCGCTGCTCAACTTCCAGACGATGATCGCGGACCTCTGCGGCCTGCCGCTGGCCAACGCGTCCCTGCTCGACGAGGCGACCGCCGCGGCCGAGGGCATGGCGATGGCCTGGGCCATCGCGCGCCGCAAGAAGATCGGCTTCTTCGTGGCGGCGGACTGCCACCCGCAGACCATCGCCGTCGTGCAGACCCGCGCGGAGCCCCTGGGCATCCAGGTGCACGTGGGCGACCCCCTGGACGCGGACTTCGCGGGCCAGGATCTCTTCGGCCTGCTGCTCCAGGTGCCGGCCACCGACGGCCGCATCCGCGACTACACCGCGCTCGCGCAGACGGCTCACGCCAGCAAGTGCACGGTGATCGCCGCCACCGACCTGCTCGCCCTGACGATCATGCAGCCCCCCGGCGAGTGGGGCGCGGACATCGTCATCGGCAACAGCCAGCGCTTCGGCGTGCCCATGGGCTACGGCGGCCCTCACGCCGCCTTCATGGCCACCCACGAGGAGCACGTGCGCAAGATGCCCGGCCGCCTCATCGGCGTGAGCGTCGACGAGCAGGGCGTCCAGGGCTACCGCCTCGCCGTGCAGACGCGCGAGCAGCACATCCGCCGCGACCGCGCGACGTCCAACATCTGCACCGCCCAGGTGCTGCTCGCCATCATGGCCAGCATGTACGGCGTCTACCACGGCCCGGACGGGCTGCGGCGCATCGCGAAGCGCGTGCACGCGCTGACCGCGCTGCTGGCCGAGGGCCTGCGCCGCTCGGGTCACGCAGTCGCTCACGCCGACTTCTTCGACACCCTGCGGGTCACGCCCGATCGCGGCGACCCGGTGGCCACGGCCCTGGAGGCCGGCATCAACCTGCGCCGCTACAAGGGCGGCGACGTGGGCATCGCCCTGGACGAGAAGACGACCCTCGCCGAGGTGGTCCAGCTGCTCGCCCTCTTCGGCGGCACCACGCCGTCCATGGACGACCTGCAGGACGTCGACACCTCGCTCGGCGCCTTCGCCCGTGAGTCCGACTTCCTCACGCACCCCGTCTTCAACAGCCACCACGCCGAAACCGAGATGCTCCGGTACCTCTACCGGCTGCAGCAGCGGGACCTGAGCCTCGCGACCTCGATGATCCCGCTGGGCTCCTGCACGATGAAGCTCAACGGCACCTCGGAGATGGTGCCGGTCACCTGGCCCGAGTTCGGCGCGCTGCACCCCTTCGTGCCCGCCGACCAGGCGGAGGGTTACCGCGAGCTCTTCGACTCGCTGGAGGGCTGGCTGGCCACCATCACGGGCTTCGCAGCCGTGAGCCTGCAGCCCAACGCCGGCTCACAGGGCGAGTACGCGGGCCTGCTGGTCATCCGCGCCTACCACCGCTCACGCGGGGACATGCACCGCAACGTCTGCCTGATCCCGACCTCGGCTCACGGCACGAACCCCGCCTCGGCGGCGATGGCCGGCATGAAGATCGTGGGCGTGCAGTGCGACGAGCGCGGCAACATCGACGTCGACGACCTGCGGGCCCAGGCGACGAAGCACACCGACGCCCTCGCAGCCTTGATGATCACCTACCCCTCGACTCACGGCGTCTTCGAGGAGTCGGTGAAGGACATCTGCGCCACCATCCACGAGCACGGCGGCCAGGTGTACATGGACGGCGCGAACATGAACGCGCAGGTGGGCCACACCCACCCGGGCGCCATCGGCGCGGACGTCTGCCACCTCAACCTGCACAAGACCTTCTGCATTCCTCACGGCGGCGGCGGCCCCGGCATGGGCCCCATCGGCGTGGTGGAGCACCTGGCCCCCTTCCTGCCCGGCCACCCGGTGGTGAAGACGGGCGGCGTGCAGGCCATCGGCCCCGTGAGCGCCGCCCCCTGGGGCAGCCCGGCCATCCTGCCCATCTCCTGGGTCTACATCGCGCTCATGGGCGCGGAGGGGCTCACGCGGGCGACCGAGGTCGCGGTGCTCAACGCCAACTACATGGCAAAGCAGCTGAGCAGCCACTACGACATCCTCTACACCGGCGTGAACGGGCGCGTCGCCCACGAGTTCATCGTCGACTGCCGCGGCTTCAAGGCCACGAGCGGCGTGAGCGTCGACGACATCGCCAAGCGGCTGATGGACTACGGCTTCCACGCTCCGACGATGTCGTTCCCGGTGCCGGGCACCCTGATGATCGAGCCGACCGAGAGCGAGGGGAAGGGCGAGCTGGACCGCTTCTGCGATGCGCTCATCCGCATCCGCCAGGAGATCCGGGACATCGAAGAAGGGCGCAGCCCGCAGGGCAACAACGCCCTGACTCACGCGCCTCACACCGCCGCGGTCGTCGCGTCGGACGCCTGGGACCGGCCCTACTCCCGTGAGTCGGCCGTCTTCCCAGCTCCCTGGGTCCGCGAGCGCAAGTTCTGGCCCGCCGTCGGGCGCATCGACAACGCCTACGGCGACCGGAACCTGATGTGCACCTGCCCCACGGTGGAGGAGCTGGCCGAGTAGCCGCGCGTGAGCGCGCCCCGACCGTGGGACTCACGGCCTGGGCGCGAAGCGGACCACCTCCGAAGAGGAGGGCAGCTCAGGCCTCGAGCAGCGCCTTGTAGTCCGCCGGCGACAGCAGGTCGTCGAGCTCGGACGGCGCGCCCATGCGCACCTTGAACAGCCAGGCCCCGTCGTAGGGGTCGGAGTTCGCGAGCTCCGGCGTGTCGTCGAGGATCTCGTTGACCTCGACCACCTCGCCTGTCACGGGCGAGAAGATGTCCGAGCTGGCCTTCACCGACTCGACCACGCCGACCACGTCACCTTGCTCGACGCCATCGCCGACCTCGGGGAAGTCGCCGAGGTAGACGATGTCACCCAGCTGATCCTGGGCGTGGTCCGTGATGCCAACCGTGACGACGTCGCCTTCGACGGACAGCCATTCGTGGTCTTCGGTGTAGCGGAAGGAATCGGGGACGTTGGACACGAGCGAACCTCAGCAGGGGGTCAGTAGGGGCGCTTGTAGAAGGGGGTCTTCACGATGACGGCGGGGATGCGCTTGCCGCGGATCTCCACCTCGAATTCCTGGCCCGCCTTCGCCGCGGAACGCGGCATGTAGCACAAGCCGATGGCGCGGCCGAGCGAGGGCGTCAGGGCGCCCGAAGTCACTTCGCCGACCTGCTCGCCGTTCAGCCAGACGGGGTAGCCGTGGCGGGCGACGCCGCGGCCCTGGAGCTCGAAGCCGATCAGGGCGCGGGGCACGCCGCCTTCCACCTGCGCGGCGATCGCGTCGCGGCCGATGAAGTCCTTGGCCTTCCACTTCGTGACCCAGCCGAGGCGCGCCTCCAGGGGCGTCGTCGTCTCGTCGATGTCGTTGCCGTAGAGGCAGTACTTCATCTCCAGGCGGAGCGTGTCGCGCGCGCCCAGGCCGATGGGGGCGATGTCCCACTCGGCGCCGGCGGCCAGCACGGCGTCCCACATGGCGCGGGCGTGGTCGCGGTGGAAGAAGAGCTCGAAGCCGTCCTCCCCCGTGTAGCCGGTGCGCGCGATGATGCAGTCCACACCGCCCGCGACGCCTTCGATGAAGCGGTAGGTCTCGATGGCCGACAGGTCGACGTCCGTCATCTTCTGGACGACGTCGACGCCCTTGCGTCCCTGCACGGCCAGCTGGGCGTACTCGTCCGAGGCGTTCACGAGCGTGCAGTTGTCTGCGGCGCTGTGGTTCTCGGTGAACCAGGCCCAGTCCTCGACGAGGCGGCCGGCGTTCACGCAGACCAGGAAGCGGTCTTCGGCCCGGCGGTAGATGAGCAGGTCGTCGACGATGCAGCCGGTCTCACGGCAGGCCACGGCGTACTGCGCCTGGCCGACCTCGAGCACGGAGACGTCGTTGCTCGCGATCCGCTGCAGGAAGGTCAGGGCGCCGGGCCCCTCGACCAGGAACTCCCCCATGTGACTCACGTCGAAGAGGCCCACCGACTCACGCACCCGCAGGTGCTCCGCCTTGATGCCCGTGTACTGCACCGGCATGGCCCAGCCCGCGAAGGGCACGACACGCGCGCCGAGCTCGACGTGGATGTCGTAGAAGGGGGTCTTCCTGCAGTCGCTGAGGTCGTCGGCCATGGGGCCTCCCGAGTGGAGCGGGACGTTACTGCGTGAGGGCGCGGGCCGCCACGAGGGTGTTGCTCATCAACATCGCGATGGTCATGGGACCGACGCCGCCGGGCACCGGCGTGATCCAGCCGGCGCGGGATTCGGCCGCCTCGAAGTCCACGTCGCCGACGAGTCGGCCGGTCTCTTCGCCGGGCGCCGGGTCGAGGCGGTTGATGCCCACGTCGATGACGACGGCGCCCTCCTTGACCCACTCCCCAGGGACGAAGTGCGGGCGGCCCACGGCCACCACCAGGATGTCGGCGCGGCGGACGGCCGCTTCGAGCTCATCCTTCGGCGTGCGTGAGTGCGTGATCGTGACGGTGGCGTGCGCGTGCGTGAGCAGCAGCGCCGCGGGCAGGCCCACGATGGCGGAGCGGCCGACGACGGTCGCCATCTTCCCCTTGGGGTCGATCCCGCTCTCCTCCAGCAGCCGCATCACGCCCGCAGGCGTGCAGGGCACGAAGCGCGCCTTCTTGAGCGCGAGCAGGCCGACGTTGCTGGGGTGGAAGCCATCGACGTCCTTGTGGGGGTCGATGCGGTTGAGCACGGTGTCCGAGTCCATGCCCGCCGGCAGCGGGAGCTGGACCAGGATGCCGTGCACCTTGGGGTCGGCGTTGAGCTCGTCGACCAGGGCTTCGAGCTGGGCCTGCGTGGTGTCGCCGGGCAGCGGCAGGTGCCGCGAGGTCATGCCCACCCGCTCGCAGGCGCGGCGCTTGCTGCGCACGTAGACCGCCGAGGCGGGGTCTCCGCCGACCAGCACGGTCGCGAGGCAGGGGGTGACGCCGGTGGCCTCCGTGAAGGCCGCCACCTCACCCGCGAGGTTGCCGAGGATCCGCTTCCGTAGTGCCTTGCCGTCGAGAATCATGCGCACTCCTGGTCCGAGCGGGCAGAACCTACCGGACGAATCAGTCGCCGTCGCTCGTGGACGCGGACGAGGAGCCCGCGGAGCTGCTCGGCGTGCTGCTCGGCGTGCTGCTCGGCGTGCTGCTGGAGCTGGAGTCGCTGCTCGTGCTGCCCGAGCTGTCCGAAGTCGACGAGCTGCTCTTCGGCACCTTCGCCATCGTCTCGGCTGGCCCCTTGTTGTCGCTGCCCGCGTAGGCGTCCGAGTACCAGCCGCCACCCTTGAGGTGGAACGCGGACAAGGACATCTTCTTGTCGGTCGGTTCGCTGCACTCCGGGCAGGGCGGGTGCTCTGCGCCGTATCGCATGATCTTCTCGAACTCATGGCCGCAGGCTTTGCAGCGGTACTCGTAGATCGGCATGGGGTTCTCCGGGCCGCCCTTTTCGATCCAGGACCGAGTCTTGTCAAGCTCCTGGCATCTTGCGCGCCATGGTCGCTGTATCGTCCGCGGACCACAGCGAGGTCTCCCCCATGCGCCCGATGCTCCTCCTCATCGCCTTCCTCATCGCCTGCCCGTCGCCTCGAGACGACGACGATTCCGGCACCGACGACGACGACGACGCCACCGCGTACCCCGACATCGAGCGGTGGGACTTCGACTCCACCGCCCCCTGGTTCGCCTGCCCCGGAAGCGAGGACGAGCTTCCGAAGGGCGTGCAGTGGGGCACGGTCTTCGACGGGGAGGACCAGTACTTCGGGGACCCGAACCTCCGCTCCATCGAGGCCGCCGCGACCCTGCCGACCGGCGACTTCAAGCAGGTGGGGCTCTGGTTCCAGCTGGACTGCCCCGAGAACGGGCTCTGCGATCACTGGGACCGCTCCGGCTCCATCCAGATGGCGCTCAACCCCTCCGCCGCTCCGGAGGACCGCGAGTGGCTCGAGCTGAGCCGCTTCGTGACGCCCTACCGCACCAGCATGTGCCAGTTCATCGACGTCACCCCGCTGGCGGACCTGCTCCAGGGCGAGCAGGTCTTCACGTCCTGGATCGACACCTGGGTCGGGCCCGGCCACGCCGAGGGCGAAGGCTGGCGCACGACCGCGAAGCTCGTCTACTGGCCCGGGGAGCCCGGCGGCGCCGAGGTCATCAACGTGTCGGGGCGGCGCAGCATCACGTCCGGCGAGGTGGAGCCCGAGGCCAACGTCGACTCGCAGTTCGACCCCATCACCGTGTCCATCCCCGCCGACGCGACCCGCGTCGAGGCGCACCTCATCACGACCGGGCACAGCTTCAACAACACCGCGAACTGCGCCGAGTTCTGCCAGATGCGGCACGACGTCATCGTCAACAGCTCGATCCACAGCTGGAACGGCTGGCGGAACGACTGCGACCAGAACCCCGTCAGCCCCCAGCTCGGCACCTGGGAGTACCCCCGCAACGGCTGGTGCCCGGGCACGACCGCGGTCGGTACGGTGATCGACATCACCGACGCCGTCACCCCGGGCGAGGACGCCACCATCGACGGCGACATCCTCCTGGCCAACGGCTTCGAGTACGACAACGTCCAGCCCAACGCCCTGCTGCCCTACACCTACTGGAGCCTCAAGCTCTACGCCTGGTAGCCCCCGCGACACGACTGGTCGGGACTGGTCGTACATTCCGGTGCCTGACACCGTTTGTTGCATCCGCGGTTGGGGCGCTGCCCTCGCGTGCGCGCGACGGCTGTAGTAGTACCCGGGTTCGTGACCGTGAAATCCCCCCCGCCCCCGAGCCTCTTCGAGCGACGTGTCGTCGTGGTGGTCGGCAAGGGCGGCGTCGGCAAGTCCACCGTCTCCGGGGGGCTCGCCAGCCTCGCGGCAGCCCGCGGCAAGCGCACGATCGTGGCCGAGATGAACGGCGCGGAGACGATGTGCGCGCTCTTCGACCGCGAGCCCGTCGGCTACGAGGTGGACGAGCTGGCCACGAACCTCTTCACGCTCTCCATCCGCGCCGAGGACGCCATCGAGGAGTACCTCGTGCGGATGCTGCGCTTCCGCATCCTCTACGAGGTGGTGTTTCGCAACCGCTACATCGGCCCCTTCATGAACGGGGTCATGGGGCTGTCGGACCTGATCTCCGTCGGCAAGGTGATGGACCTGGAGTGGGAGCGGACCGACGGCAGCCACGGCGAGGAGAGCGAGGCACCGCGGACCTGGGACCTGGTCATCGTCGACGCCCCGGCCACCGGCCACGGACTCAGCCTGCTGCACGCGCCGCAGTCGATGATGGACGTCACGCGGGTCGGCCCCCTCTTCAACAACGCGCGCAGCATCCGCGACCTGCTCGCTGACCGGGAGCGCACGGCCGCCGTCATCGTCACGCTGGCCGAGGAGATGCCCGTCAGCGAGACGATCGAGCTCGCCAACCGGCTGCGCGAGCGCTCGGACGTGGGCATCGACGGCATCGTGGTCAACGGCGTGCCGCCGCAGCTCTTCTCCAGCCCCGAGGTGGCCGAACGCTGGCCCGAGGTGGCCGAGCGCGGGCGGGCCCTGGGCGGGGTGGCCGCCGCCGCCGTGGCCGACGCCGAGCGCGCGCTGCGGGATCGGGTCCGCGCGGACAAGCACATCGCCACCCTGCGCCAGGAGCTGGACCTGCCCCTCATCGAGGTGCCCCTGCTGGCCCACCGGGATCTGGACGCCGCCGGCCTCGCCGTGGTCGGCAAGCACCTGGAGCCGTGGACATGACCGCCACGCTCAGCGAGGTGCTGCGGGACCACAAGGTCGTCGTCGTCTGCGGGACAGGCGGCGTCGGCAAGACCACGGTCTCGGCCAGCCTCGCCCTGGGTGCGGCGCTCCAGGGCCGGCGGGCGCTGGTGATGACCATCGACCCCGCGCGGCGCCTGGCCGACTCGCTGGGGGTCAGCGGCTAGCTCACCGCGGCCACGCCCATCGAGGGCGAGCAGTTCCTCGGCCACCCGCTGCCCGAGGGAGGCGCGCTGCACGCGATGATGCTCGACGCGAAGGCGACCTTCGACGGCATCGTCGTCCGCTTCGCCCAGAACCCCGAGACGTCGGAGCGGATCCTCAAGAACGAGTACTACCAGCGCGCCTCCGAGAGCCTCGGCGGCTCCCAGGAGTACATGGCGATGGAGAAGCTGCGCGAGGTCGCGACCGCCGGCGACTACGACCTCGTCGTGCTCGACACGCCGCCGACGCGCAACGCGCTCGACTTCCTGGAGGCGCCGAACCGCCTGCTGTCGATGCTGCACGAGGGCGCGCTGTCCTGGCTGTTCAAGCCGCGGGGCAAGGGCTTCTCGGCGAGCCGGGCGGGCCGCGCGATCTTCGGCAAGAGCCAGCAGGCGATGTTCGCCATCTTCGAGCGCTTCACCGGCGGCGAGGTGGTCAGCGGGATCAGCGAGTTCGTCAGCGCCTTCGCCGGCCTGCTCGACGGCATGGGCGCGCGCGCCGGCGAGGTCATGGAGCTGCTCCAGTCCGACGAGTCGGCCTTCCTGCTCGTGGCGTCGCCCAACCGCATCGCGCTGTCCGAGGCGCTCTACTTCTACGACCGGCTGAGCGAGGCCGAGATCCCGTTCCGGGGCTTCGTCGTGAACCGGGTGCGCCCCACCTCAGCGAACGGCTCGGTCCCGGCCGACCCCGTGGAGGCTGGCTTCACCCCCGTGGACGCCACCTTCGACGCGGCCGTGCAGTCCATCTGGACGGGCTTCCGGCAGCGCGCGCGCCAGGCGGCCGTGGACCGGCACCACATCGCGGCCCTCAAGGACCACTGCGGTGACGGCGTTCCCTACGTCGAGATCCCCGAGCTCGAGGGCGAGGTACACGACCTCGAAGCCCTCCAGATGCTGCTCGCCTACCTCAAGTAGCTGGAGCTACCCCGCCGCCGGCAGCAGCGGCGAGGGCTTGCCCACCGTCAGCACCCAGAGCTGGTGCGCCGCGCGGGTCGCGCCCACGTGCAGCACCCGGCGCGCCGCGTCGGTCGCCGGCCAGGCGGTCGCCGAGACATCGAGCAGAATCACGTAGTCGAACTCCAGGCCCTTGGCCTGCTGGATGTCCGTGACCTCGATCCCCGGCCCGAAACCGAAGTCCTGCCGCCGGACCCGCCGCAGACGCTCGACGCTGCTGCGCTCGAGCCCCTGGTAGTACATCTCGGCCGTCTCGGCGGTGCGCGCCAGCAACGCCACCGACGCGTGCGGCTCGCTCTCCATGAGCGCGCGCAGGGCGTCCGCGAGGAAGGCGATGCACTCGCCGTGGTCGTCGAAGGGCAGCAGCTCCACGGGCACGCCGTCGCGCGGCACCTCGACGTCGTCGTCCTCGGCCAGCGGCCCCAGGATGTGGCGGGCGAACTCGACGATGGGCCGGGTCGAGCGGTAGGCGACCTTCAGGGTCGAGACCGCGGTGCCCTTGACGCCCAGGTGCCCGAAGAAGTCCTCCCAGGACACAAAGCCGGCCTCCTGCAGCACGTGCTGCTGGGTGTCACCGGCCAGGGTGATGGAGCGGTTCTCGTCCACACAGTCCATCAGGACGCGCACCTCGAGCGGGGAGAGGTCCTGGACCTCGTCGACCACCAGGTGGCTGTAGCGCAGCGGGCGCCCGATCTTGTTGCCCTTGTGCGGGATCGGGCCCACGCGCAGCTGCCAGATGCGCAGCAGCAGCGGGTCGTCCTCGGCGTCCAGGAAGGCGGTCTTGTGCACCACGTCGGCCTCTTCGGCGTCCTCGGGGCCCTGGTCCGGGTCGGGGTTGAGGTGCTCGTCGACGAGGGTGAGCTGGGTGACCGCCCAGTCCACGGCGCGCTCGATCTCCGTCGGC